>CAZZWT010000173.1:0-6957 GCA_964657775.1 uncultured Candidatus Methylacidiphilales bacterium
CGCGCCGAGAAGATACGGGCCGAGAATGAGCCACGCCTTGAATCCTTTTTCGTAGCGCAGGTTCGTTTCGCAGAAGGCGATGAAACCCTTGTGCGATGTCATCATCGCGTCATCCGTTTCAGTCAGGCGATTCATGGTCGGCTAAGCTTGGAGGCCCAGGGTTCTTGTCGTCCGAACTCCATTCGCGTCCTTGGGACTGTTGCGGTAGGCGGGCCAATGGAAAGTTTTGCGGTGCTTGCGAACGAGGATTGAGCTGGGCCACGGATCACTAAGGAGCGTGGTCTTGGAAGGGGGACGATGGGTGAAAAATTGAGTTTTGTTCATGGGGCTGGCGAGAGTGAAAAGAATGGATTGAGAGCGGGAGAGTCGGATGGCACACGGGGATGAGTCGGCATCGACAGCGCTCGGATGGATGAGTTTCGGCGAGAGAGGCAGAATTCAGGATTAAATCCATAATGTCTATTGGTTTAATAGGTATTTGATCGGATGTCCAGCCCTTTTTGAGATTTGATTCTCAGCTCAGCGCTGATCTTTTCCCAACCCACGCCCGAGGCCATCCATCACCCGGGCCGCGATGCCCAGAACACGCCGGGCATTCCGGTTGCTCATCATGCCGAGCAACGCGAAGAGACCCATGGGCCGGTCGGTCTTGGCCTGATCCAGTGCCTTGGGCAATACGTCGGCGACTTGCTCCAATAGCTCCGGGTCGATTCCCGCGAAAAGCTTGCCTAAGATCACAGCGTTGCGGATGCCGCGGATCACCTCCGGCGTGTCCGCCGCATCGACGGCAATCTTCATCACTTTCTCGCCGGAGCCGAGCGCGCCCTTGGCGATTTCCAACATCCCCTTCTCGTGGAGTTGCTGCACCACGTCCAGCAGTGAAAGCAGCGCCTCCGCATGCTGGAGCGGCGCCGACTCCAGACGCTTGCGCAGGATTTCGCGCGGGTCGTCGGGTGGAAAATTGAGCAGGATGGGTTGGGCCATGAGTTCTCCTCAAAAGTGCTTCGCCGCGGCGTGAACGGGCACCGGCTGCGGGACCGGTTCACCCTTCGGCATCTCGTAATCGAGCCGCTTCCATTTTTGCTCGACCAGCACGCCCATCTGCGGCGTGGGATGATGATAGCGCGAATTCACGCGCGGCAGCGGGTTATCGCCGATAACGTCGAGCACCTCCATGCGCACGGAAGTTTCCTTGTATGCGGGCGTGTGGGTGGTCATATCGGTATGGCTGCTGGTGAGAAGATTGACCGGGCTGTCCGACGAGTTCATCGGCATGTAGAGCTCCTTGCCGTGCACGCGATCGGTCACGAGCGCCCGCACCCGCACCTTGCCGTAGCGGGAAAGCAGGCGCACCCAGCGTCCGCTGACGATGCCTCGCTCCGTGGCCAGCTCGGGTGAAATCTCCACGAACGTATCCGGCACCTTTTCGCGAATGCCGTTGGATTTGTAGGTCATGTTGCCCTCGTGGAAATGCTCGAGCATGCGACCGTTGTTCAGATGCAGATCGAACTCCGCATCGGCCGGGTCGGTCGGCGCCGTGTAGGCCAGCGGGAAAAACTTGGCCCGGCCCTGCGTATCCGGCAGCGCGAATTCCTTGGTGTAGAGCAGCGGTTCATCGGTGCCATCGGCGGCCACCGGCCATTGCAGCGACCGGAAGCCTTCGAGCCGCTCGTACGTCACCCCTGCGAAGATCGGCGTCAGCGCCGCGATCTCCTGGTAGATTTCCGATGGATGGGTGTAGGTCCAATTCGCGCCCAGGCGATTGGCGATATCCATGATGATCTTCCAGTCGGGGCGGCTGCCTTCGAGCGGCGGGAAGACCTCGTACAACCGCTGGATCCGCCGCTCGGTGCTGGTAAACGTGCCGTCCTTTTCCAGGCTAGGCGACGCGGGCAGCACGACATCGGCGAACTCGCAGGTCTTGCTGAAGAAGATGTCCTGCGCAACGAAGAAATCGAGTTTAGCCAGGCCGCCCTGCACGTAGTTGGCGTTCGAATCGACCAGCGCAATTTCCTCACCGAAGAGATACATCGCCTTCAGCTTCCCCTCGTAAACGGCATCGATCATCTGGTGATTGTCGAGGCCCTTGGTCTTCGGGAGTTCGGTGCCCCAGGCTGACTCGAACTTCGCCCGCACCTCGGGATCCGTCACTTTTTGGTAGCCGGTCACGAGGTCCGGATGCGCGCCGTGGTCGCCCGCGCCCTGCACGTTGTTGTGCCCGCGCAGCGGATACGCGCCCGTGCCCGTCCGCATGTAATTGCCGGTAACAAGCAGGAGATTCGAGATCGCCGTGGAAGAATCCGACCCCATGCGGTGCTGGGTAATTCCCATGGCCCAAAGCACGCAGACGCCGCTGGCCTCGACGATCATATGCGCGACCTGCTTGATCAATTCCACGCTGAGCCCGGTATGCTCCGCGGCAAATTCGAGCGTGAAAGGTTCGAGACTCTTGCGGTATTCGTCGAGACAGAGCACCCACTTGGCGATGAAGTCCTTATTTTCGAGGCCTTGGTCGAGGATGTACTTCGACACGGCACAGAGCCAGACGAGATCGCTACCCGGCTTCGGCGAGAAAAAGAGGTCCGCACGCTCGGCCATTTCGTGCTTGCGCAGATCGGCGACGACGAGCTTCTGCCCGCGGAGCTTGTGGGCGGCCTTCACGCGCGACGCTAGCACCGGGTGCGACTCCGCCGTGTTGCTGCCGATGATGAGCACGAGGCCCGCGTTTTCGATATCGCGAATCGAGCCCGAGTCACCGCCATGGCCTACGGTGCGGAAGAGGCCTGTGGTCGCCGGCGCCTGACAATAGCGCGAGCAGTTGTCCATGTTGTTTGTGCCGATCACCCCCCGGGCCAGCTTCTGCATCAGGTAGCTTTCCTCGTTCGTGCACTTCGATGAGGAGATGAACGCGAGCGCATCGGGGCCATGGAGCGCCTTGATCTCGCCGAAACGGCGCGCAATGAGATCAAGCGCCTCATCCCAAGAGGCCTTGCGGAACGCGCCATTCTCGCGGATCAGCGGCGAGGTCAACCGCTCCTTGCTGTTGACGAAATCCCAGCCGAATTTGCCCTTGATGCAGGTGGAGATGCCGTTGGTCGGTCCGTCCTGCGGAACGACTTTGAGGATGTGCCGGTCCTTGGTCCAAATCTCGAAACTACAACCCACGCCGCAATAGGTGCAGACGGTCTTGGTCTTCTTCGTCCGCGATTCGCGCATGGCCGCCTCGGCCTCGGAGACCTTCAAGATATTGCCGTAACCGGTGTCCGGCTCAATGCCCTTGATGATGTCGATCATCGGGGTGAGCACTTCCTTCGGCAATCCGGTCATGAAGCCGGCCTCGCCGATCATCGATTTCTCCATCAGCGCGTTGCACGGGCAGACGGTGACGCAATGGCCGCAGGAAACGCAGCTCGACTCGCCGATCGATTTCCCGCCGTCCCACAGCACGCGCGGGTGCGGGTCGTCCCAATTAATGGAAAGCGTTTCGTTGACCTCCACGTTCTGGCATGCCTCCACGCAGCGGGCGCAGAGCACGCACTGACTTGGGTCGTAGCGATAAAACGGATTGGTCGAATCGATCTCGTAGGGTTTCGGCGTATAGGGATATTTCTGGTGCTCGACGCCCAGCATCTTGGTCGTGTTGTGGACCTGACAGTTGCCGTTGTTGTTGTCGCAGACCGTGCAATAAAGCATGTGGTCTTTGAGCATCCGGTCGAACGCCTCGCGCTGCGCGGCATCGGCCCGGGGCGTCTTGGTCTGCACCACCATGCCGGCCGCCGCCTTGGTCGCGCAGGCGCGCACGAGTTCACCGTTGACCTCGACCATGCACGTGTCGCAGGTCTGGATCGGCCCGAGCTGCTCGTGGTAACAAACGCTCGGGACTTTCGTTTCCAGTCGCAAAAAGAGATCGACCAGCAACTCGTTCTCCGCGCAAGCCACCTTCTTCCCGTCCAACATCAGTTCGAAGCTCATGAGTACTGGAAAGATGTTCCAGGAAGTTGCGGTCTGCAAGTGGCAGGTCGTGAAGAATAACTGAGATAGGACTCGCTCGATGTAATCTTTCGCCGGTTTTTTGGATCTTCAGCCCTTTAACGCCGCCTCGATCGCATCGTGCAGTTCCTTGCTGTCCGGCGCAACTGGCTGTGGAATTCGCCGATCACTTTGCCATTTTTATCGACGAGGTATTTGTGGAAATTCCAGTTCGGCTGGCCGTGGCCGCTTTCCAGAAATGCGTAGACCGGTGACTGCCCCTCGCCCCGCGTCTTCGTCTTCTCAAAAAGCGGAAAGCTGATGTTGAACCGGTTCGCGCAGAACTTGGCGATGTCCTTCGCCCCATCCGGTTCCTGATTGCCGAAATCATTGGAAGGAAACGCAAGGACGACGAAGCCCTTGTCCTTGTAAGCGTCGTAGAGTTTCTGAAGCCCCTCGTACTGCTGCGTGAATCCGCAATGCGACGCTGTATTGACGATGAGCGCGACGCGGCCCCGGTATTGGCCGAGATCAACTGGCTTTCCATCAATGGAATTAACCGTGAAGTTATAGACGGAAGGCGCGGGCGGAGGCGCGGGCGCTAGCGGGGCTGTGACAGCGTTGGTCGGGGGAGGCGGCCCAGCGGAAGCAGGCGCATTGGTCACCGGATCGGCCTGCAATCTCACGAAGCAAAGGGTGGCCAGGACCACCGCCCGGAAAAGAACGCGCATGCAGTTTCTTTTAACACAGCGCCGGATGCTGCTCCAGCAGGGAACGCACGGGGTGAACTTTTATGTTTTATTGCGCAACTTTTTGCAAAAAATCGGTTCAAGAAGTTACAGGTGCTCCCCCCTTGAGAAAAATCGCTACTCCATGGGCTTTCGTCGGTTCGCATCTCCTTAAAGCCAAGAGACCTCGTCTCTTGGCCTTGAGCGGGGTCGTGCTTTACCTCACCACGGTGCTGGCTGCGATTCCGCCCGCAGATGCGGCCGAGCCATCGGCCAATTCCACAACCAGTCCGGGAATCTCGTTCTTCACCAAAAAGACGCGGCTCTGGCAGGGCCGGTCGCAGATCATCTATTTTCAAGTCGCCCAGCCCGCTCCAGTTGATCGCTATTACTCGTTTCAGGTGGATGAAAAGGTGGTCCATCTGCTGGTGCCGCCTCGCATCTTGAAGGGCGAGAAGATCGGCTATCTGCGTGTGCAACCCCTCGCGCTGGGAAAGACTCGGATCGGAATCGAGGACGCGCGCCTCGATATCGAGGTTGTCCCTGACGCCACGACCGCCACCATCCCCGAACTCCAGCCGCGGATCGTGACGCCCGCTTCCGGCGCCAATGTCTGGGGTGAATTCGCTGTCGGCGTGGAGCAACTCAGCCTCGGCGACCCAGCGGATTTGCCCATGCCGGTGCTCCGACTTCAGAGCGGCAAGGAAATCCCCGGCCACATCGTTCCGGACCAGAAGCCAAGCCCGCACGCGCGCTGGGCCTTCACGGTTAATGCCAACGACCTGGCGCCAGGCGCGAATCAACTGACCGCCGTGGGCAAGGACGAGACTGGCCGTGAAGTGCAGAGCAATTCCATTTACGTGACCGCGATCAGGCCCGCGGCAGATGCGTTGCAAACGGGCAACTGCCAGGACAGCCTCGACACCGACCGGACGGCCAATGATGGCGGCGGAACGCCCAAGCTTGTCAATGACGAAAAGTTCAACCAAGGCATGGTCCTGGATAATGCCGACGAGGGCCGTTCCTGGTGCCTGCCGGTATGGATCGCAAAGAAAGGCCAGTACCAAATGCTGGTGACGACGCGGGGTGAGTTCGGCGGCGACGGACTGCCCACCGTGGCCGTGCAACTGGACGAGGAGGGCCAAGTGGCCACCTCCGCCCGGCTGGCCACGACGGAATGGCAACGAACGCCGGTGGGCAAACCGTTCACCATGGAGGCGGGCGGCCATGTCCTCAGCGTGCGCATTCGCAACGGGTTTAACGAAGGTGAGCACGATCAGCGCAGCTTCTTTATCCAGAAATACGAGCTGGTGCGTGTTGACCAGACCGCTCCACCGCTGGCCGCGAGCGGCGGTGGCTCGATGATGGCCATGGTCGCGGCAAACACCGGCGGCGCACCCACGGCTGGCGGTTCGATGATGTCCATGATGGCGCACAATGTGGGAAATCATATGGCGGGCGATCTGCACGTCGTCTTCGCCAATAATCTCGACGGGCAAATGGTGACGGGCGCGGTGGACGTCGAGGCGCTTTGCTTCTGGCCGGACCGCGAACGTGAGCATGCGCCGCCGCCGCATGTGGAACTCGATGTCAACGGCATGCTGGCCTCGACCCAAACCGGGCGGCATCCCCACTTCACGATCGACCCGGCGGCGTTCAAGGCCGGCACCAATATGATTGAACTGCGGGCGAGCCTACCCTCGGGCGATTTTGCAAAGAGTGTGCCGTTCACGCTCAACGTGCCGCCCGATTTTCCCTTGTCGAAGCGCGCCTTCCGGCCATCCCTCGCCTTCACCCGCTACGATTCGGGCCTGAGCACCACTGACCCGTTCGAGAACCAAGGCGATCCCGAAGTCACCACGCTTTACAGCAACGGTACGTGCACCATCGAGCTGCCGGATGATCTCACCGGGAAATATAAAGTGATGCTCAACGCCCGTGGCGACCAATACGACGGGCCGCCCCTGTGCAGCGTTGAACTCAAGAGCGACGGCAAGGACAACAAGCTGGGAGAGTTCCCCGTCGCCTCGACCAAACTGGCCTCGGTCCCCGGCGGCGTGCTCGACTTGGCTGCGGGCGCCAAAGACTTGGTCGTCGGCTTCACCAACGACAAGGCCGACGCGGGCAAAGGCGACCGGAATCTTTACATCCAGTCCGTGCAACTAATCCCGACCGACGACACGCCGGACAAGACGCCGCCGAAGGTCGCCATCGCCTACTCGCCGAAGAGTGTGTCGAGCGGCGTCGATGCGGTCGTGGC
>CAZZWT010000174.1:0-6934 GCA_964657775.1 uncultured Candidatus Methylacidiphilales bacterium
GTTCGACGATATGCCAGTTCAGCGACTGGCGCTTGATCTTGGAAATGCGGTCGGTGGCCTGCGCGCGGCCCATGATGCCAGCGCCTTCCATGGTGGGCACAAGCTTGTCGAACGGCGGCGGTTGCCTGGGGGTGATGGTCGATTGCGAGGCGCGCACGGCGGAGACGGCGAACTCAAGCGGCGATTTGATCTTGTTGTTGAAGTTGGCGGGGGAAAGAAATTCCGGGCTGGTCAGGATCGCTTCCGTGACCTGGCGCAGATCGCCGCCAGTCTGGGTGAAGACGCTGGCGATGCGATCGACGAGGGCCGCCGGTGGATCGTCACTGACGAAACGCTGGCACATTTGGTAGGCAATGTGATGAGCGCAGGCGGGAAGTGCGCAAAGAATATCGAGCACGGTTTCGCCATCCTGGATGCCGCCGTTGGCGGGAATCTGGTGGCCGAGCACGACCTTGGCACCGTTATCGTGTTGGCGTGGACGAAACAGGAACTGGCCGGTCTGACGCTCGAAGGTCCAGCCGGTGAAACAGCGCGCGACTTCCTGGACGTCCTGTTGGGTATAGCCGCCATCGACACCAAGAGTGTGGAGCTCCATAATCTCGCGGGCATAGTTTTCATTAATGCCGCCCTGCTTCTTGGGCTTGTTTGTGGCAGCCATGTCATCTGGGACAGTGCCGAGCGTCTTCTGGACGAAATTCGCGCGTAGCTGTTGCTCCATGGGGGACATCTCGCGCGCAACGGTGTTGGTGGCGTTGTCCAGATAGTGCAGCATCGCCGGGCTCTTGGCGGACGCTTCGAGCAGATCGCGGAACTTGCCCCAGATATGGGGGCGGATCACGTCGCGGTCATCGACGACCTTGAGAACGCGGTCGGGGCCCTTCTTGACGTCGATGTTGAAGTGATTGCTCCAAAAATCGACGAGGACTTCCTGGAGCTGACGCTCGGAGTTGATCGCGCGGACGAGCTTGGCCTGCTCGAGTTGGCCGATGGCGGCGATGGAACGGTATTGGGTGGCCTGATTGATTTTTTCAACCATGCTGCCTGGCACGGGGGACGGAACGGTATTCTGACTCTGGGCCATGTTGTCTGCAGGTTGGCCGCCTTGGCCACTGGCTGCCGCGGCTCGTTCTTTCTGTTTTTTAAGAGCTTTTTTGATGTCATTGACGTAAATGCCGCTCAGTTCCGCAGGAGTCATCTGAAGGATGTCGAATTGCGCGACCTGCTGTTCCACGGCGGAGTCGTCGATGGTCTCCGGGTGCAACTCTTGCTCAATGTAATTGTGAAGGCCCATTTTCTGGACAGCTTCCACATCGCTGGGACGGGGGCCGAAGGTGATGCGATTGAGAACGTGGATAATTTCGTTGCGGTCGGCGGTTGGGGTCTGGGACCAGACCAAGCTGGTAGAAAAAATGATAAAGAGACCGGAAAGCGAGGGCAGGAGAAGACAGAAATGCCTGAGTGAGAACCGTGCCATATCTTCTAAAGACTTAACCCCAAGGCCAAAGGTTACAAATGATAGCATTAATTCCTTTGCCCGCGCCTTGGGGACGAAAGGATAAGCCCCTATTTGGGTAGCGGACCGTCGACCTTGTTGTTGAGGCCATGGACGATGCGCTGACCGGCCAGTGCGACAAGTTCGACCTCACGGCGGTCGCCGGGTTCAAAGCGGACGGCGGTCCCAGCGGGAATGTTGAGGCGGAAGCCGAGCGCAACAGTGCGGTCGAAGTGGAGGGCAGAGTTGACCTCGTAGAAGTGGAAATGGCTGCCGACCTGGATGGGGCGATCGCCGGTATTGGCGATGACGAGGCGGACGGTGGCAAGTCCGATATTGGCCTCGAGCTTTTCGGGCTGGCTGGCTGGAATGATTTCGCCGGGGATCATGGTTTTACCGAATGGGATGATGGACGGTGACGAGCTTGGTGCCGTCCGGGAAGGTGGCTTCGACTTGGACGTCGTGGATCATTTCGGAGACGCCTTCCATGACATCGGCGCGCTTGAGGAGGGTGGTGCCAAAGCTCATAAGTTCGGAGACGGATTTGCCATCGCGGGCACCTTCCATGATCTCGTAGGTGATGATGGCCACGGCCTCTGGGTGGTTAAGCTTAAGACCGCGCTGCTGACGGCGACGGGCGAGGTCGGCTGCCGTGACAATGAGCAGTTTTTCCTTTTCGCGCGGGGACAGGTGCATGGCTGAGGGTTACTATTAATGGAGGGTTTGGTGAAAGGCGAATCTTCTCTTGGCGCTGGCTACTATTGCCAGCGGCAAGTCTTGCTGGTGTCGGGAATTAAATGTGCTTCCATTGCGGCTGTGCCGCTACACATGACCCGCCGCCAATATGTGGAGATGTTTGGCCCGACCGTGGGCGACAAGGTTCGCCTTGCTGATACGGAGCTTTTTATCGAGGTGGAGCGGGACCTGATTGCGGAGCAGGGCGGCTATGGCAATGAAGTGAAGTTTGGCGGAGGTAAAGTCATTCGTGATGGCATGGGGCAATCGCCGCTGGCCAAGGACGCGGAGTCGCTCGATCTTGTGCTGACGAATGCGCTGATTCTGGACCCCGTGCAGGGCGTGATCAAGGCGGACATCGGCGTGAAGAATGGCCGGATCGTGGGTATCGGCCACGCGGGCAATCCGCTGATCCAGAGCGGGGTGACGATGACGATTGGCGCGGCGACGGAAGTGATCGCAGCGGAAGGTTGCATCGTGACGGCGGGCGGACTTGATACGCACATTCATTTTATTTGTCCGCAACAGATCGAGCATGCGCTGGCGAGCGGGATCACAACGATGATCGGCGGAGGCACGGGGCCGGCAACCGGTACGAATGCGACGACCTGCACGCCGGGCATCTGGAACATGCGCCGGATGTTGGAGGCGGCGGAGGAATACGCCATGAACCTCGGCTTCATGGGGAAGGGGAATTGTTCCACGCCGGAACCGTTGCGCGAACAGGTGTTAGCGGGGGCGATTGGATTAAAGTTGCATGAGGATTGGGGCACGACCCCGGCTGCGATTGATACCTGTCTTTCCGTGGCGGACGAACTGGACGTGCAGGTCGCAATTCATACCGATACGCTGAATGAATCAGGCTTTGTGGAGGACTCGATCCGCGCCCTGAAGGGTCGGACGATCCATACCTATCATTCCGAAGGTGCGGGCGGCGGTCATGCGCCGGACATCATCAAAGTTTGTGGAGAGGCGAATGTACTGCCGTCCTCGACCAATCCCACGCGGCCCTTTACGTTGAACACGATTGATGAGCATCTCGACATGCTAATGGTCTGCCATCATCTCGACTCCAAGATCCCAGAGGATGTGGCGTTCGCGGAATCGCGGATTCGGCCGGAGACGATTGCGGCGGAGGATTTACTGCACGACCTGGGCGCATTCTCGATGATGTCGAGCGACAGCCAGGCGATGGGTCGCGTCGGCGAAGTCATCACGCGCACCTGGCAGACGGCGCACAAGATGAAGACGCAGTTCGGGGCGATGGAATCGGCGGTGCATGGCGCGGCGGATAATTTTCGCGCGCTGCGCTACATCGCCAAGTACACGATCAACCCGGCGATCACGCATGGCGTCGCGCATGAAGTCGGCTCCATCGAAGTCGGCAAACTGGCTGACCTCGTGGTATGGAAGCCAGCGTTCTTCGGCGTGAAACCCGAGCTGGTATTGAAGGGCGGCATGATCGCGATGGCGAATATGGGTGATCCGAATGCCTCCATCCCGACGCCGCAGCCGACGTTTTATCGCCTGCAATTCGGGGCGCATGGTCGCGCCAAGTTTTCGACCTCGGTGACCTTTGTGAGTGAAGCGGCTTTGCGAAGCGGTTCGCTGGAATCTTTGCAACTGGCGAAGCGGCTCGTGGCTGTTCGCAATACGCGAAAGATTACAAAACGCGATCTACTGTGGAACGATGCGCTGCCTAAGATCGAGGTCGACCCGGAAACTTACACGGTCAAGGCGGACGGACGCGAGTTGCGCTGCGAACCGGCGAAGGTGCTGCCCATGGCGCAGCGGTACTTTTTGTTTTGATTTGAAAAGGCAGACTAAATTACCAAATTTTCTAAATTACTAGATTAGATCAGGAGACGATCAAAAGCAGGTGGGAACTCTTAATGTCACATTTGGCGAATTTGGGAAATTTAGTCATTTGGTTATTCAGAATTTATTTTTATGCCGAACATCATTGATCGTGCTTTGCACGCCGCGAAAAAGAATGGGTCGCGAGTTGAGTTGAAAGTGGACCGGCTCAAGCTGGCGAAGCGTCGCTGGCAAGGCAAAGCGGACGATGGTGAAGAATTCGGGTTTGACTTGGCGAAGCCACTGTATGACGGAGAAGTCATTTTCGAGACTGAGACGGCGTACTATGTCCTCAAGCAGGAGCCGGAACCGGTGCTGGAAGTTGCCTTGGGAGAAACGCTGACTGCGGCGCACACGGCATGGTCGCTGGGCAATCTCCATTTCCCCATCGAGTTGGCGGAAGGCGTAATTCGCGTGAACGACGATCCGGCGATCCGGCTCTTTTTTGAACGGGAGAAAATCGCCTATGTTGTGGCGACAAAAGTTTTTCATCCGATCAAGGCCATCGCGCATTCGCATAGTCATGGACATCATGACCACTGATTGGCTGGCTAGTTTTTTGCAGGCGAACGATCCGCTTTTTCCGACGGGAGCCTACGCACATTCGTTCGGACTGGAGGAAATGGTGCGGCTCGGCGTGGTGCGTGATGAGGCGACGCTGCTGGTCTATTTGCAAAAGCAGGTGGTCCCAAATTTACAGAATCTCGAGTTGCCGTTTGTACGCTACGCCTACGAGGCCGCGGCGGAAGGCGCAGTTGAGTTGTTGTGTGAATTAAATGCGGAAATGAGCGCGGTGAAGATTTGTCGTGAAGCGCGCGAGGCGAGCGCGAATCTGGGCTTTCGCCGCCTGGAAGCAGCGGTAAAAATTTCGGAGCATGCGACATTAAAAGAATTTTTGGAACGAATTCCCGCGCCACATCACATCCTCGCCTATGGGGCGCAGATGGCGACGAATGTCGTGCCGCTGGAGGGGGCTTTGTCGGGTTATTTTTATCAGGCGCTGGCCGGGTCTTGTAGCGCGGCGTTGAAGTTAATTCGTATTGGGCAGGACGGAGTGCAGCGCGTCCTTCACGCGGGCTTGCGTGAAGCGGATTCGGTGGTGAAACTTTCGCTTGAAGTCTCGCGCGGCAAGGCAGGCTGGTTCAATCCGCTGCTGGAGATCGCGGCGATGCGGCACGAGCGTGCGAACGAAAGGCTTTTTATATCATGAGTGTATTGCGAATCGGAATCGGCGGGCCGGTGGGCTCAGGAAAAACCATGCTGACCTGGAGGCTATGCCAATGGATGCGCGACGAGTATTCGCTCGGCGTGGTGACGAACGATATCTACACGCGGGAGGATGCGGAGTTCCTCGTGCGGAACCAGGCGCTACCGGCGGACCGGGTGTTGGGCGTGGAAACTGGCGGTTGTCCGCATACGGCGATCCGCGACGACACAAGCATGAATCTCGCGGCGGTAAACGATCTGCAGCAGCGCCACCCGGACATCAAGATCATCCTGATCGAGAGTGGCGGCGATAATCTTTCCGCGACTTTTTCCCCGGAGTTGGTCGAGGTGTTCATCTATGTGATCGATGTGGCAGAGGGAGACAAGATTCCGCGCAAGGGCGGTCCGGCGATCCGTAATAGTGATCTTCTCATCATCAACAAAATCGATCTCGCGCCGTATGTCGGCGCAGACCTCTCGGTAATGGAGCGCGACTCGAAATTGATGCGCGGGGAGCGACCATTTATTTTCGCGGACCTGAAGACAGAAAAGGGAAAGGACGCGATTCTGTCCTGGTTGCGAAAGGAATATCTTTTCGTGTGAGCGTGCAGGGGCATTTGCGGTTGGTGGCGGCGGTGGATGACGCGGGGCGGGGGCATCTGCGCGAGCAATCATTCAGCGCGCCCGTGCATCTGGGCAAAACATTTCTGGAAGATGGCGTCCTGACTGCGCATGTGGTGAATCCGACGGCAGGATTATTGGAGGGAGACGGGCTTGAGGTTGATGTACGCGTGGAAAAGGGCGCGCGGCTTTTACTGACGAATCCCGCCGCGATGCGCGTGCATACAATGAAGGGCGGGCAGGCGGCGGTGCGGCAAAAGTTTTTCGTGGCTTCGGGCGGTTGGATGGAAATATGGCCTGATCTTTTTATTCCACAGGCGGCGGCGCGCTATGAGCAAAAGACGGAGATTCGCGTGGAGAGCGGCGGTGAATTGATTTTCTTTGAAATCCTCACGCCGGGGCGAGTGGCATCCGGTGAGTCATTTGCTTTCGATAGCCTCGATTGGGAAACCGATATTTTTTTGGATCGAACCTGGGTTGCAAGAGAGAGGTACAGGTTGTCGCCAGACTCGACGAGCGTGTACGCCTTGCAGGCAGTTTTTCCGCAGGCCTACCAGGTGAATTGTTTTGTGGTGAGTGAAAATTTGCCGGAAAAGCATCCCTGCTGGGAGCAGGTGACGGCTTTGCACCACGATGACATGTGGATCGGGTGCAGTCAGTTGGTGCGCGGCGGAGCTGTCATCAAGATGCTGGCGCGGGACAGCCTCGTGATGCGCGAGGGGATCGAGAAAATCCGAAAGACGATTTATGCGGCAGCGCAATGGCCGATGCCGGCGCTGAGGAAAGTTTAGAAAGTTATAGGCAATCCGTCATCTTTAGACTTCGCTCAGGATGACCGAATTCTAAGTCTACCGCCACCCGTCCATTGCAACTTTAGCTGCCTGCGTTATGCTTCACGAACATGAGAATTTTGTTTCTCCGGGTTCTATTGATGTTTGGGGCAACTCTTTTTTCAAACCTGCATGCGGCGACTCAGGGCGCACCACCTACGAAGGCGCTGGATCGTGAGAACAGGATGCTTTC
>CAZZWT010000175.1:0-6925 GCA_964657775.1 uncultured Candidatus Methylacidiphilales bacterium
TCATTTTTTGTCGTCATGCTTCTTCCCTTTCGATTGGAGTTTTTCCGTCCGTTGAAGTTCCTGCAAATAGTCGTCGAGGCGATCGAAGCTCTCTTCCCAATGGCGGCGATAATGCTCGAGCCAGTCGACCGCTTCCTTCATCGGCTGCGCTTCGAGCCGGCAGGGGCGCCACTGCGCCTCGCGACCGCGCGCAATCAGACCGCAGCGCTCCAGCACCTTCAGGTGCTTGGTGATCGCGGGCAGGCTGATCTTAAAAGGCCGTGCGATTTCGGTCACCGATGTCTCGCCCAAGGCCAGCCGCGCAAGAATGGCCCGCCGCGTGGGATCGGCCAGGGCGGAAAAGGTAAGGCTGAGATAATCGGTGGTCATGGAGAAGTTTTGTATTTAACCTTAAGGTTAAATACGCAACCGATCCCGTTTTGTCAAGCGCCTTGCGACTCAATTCCATCGCCATTCTCCTGCCCTGCCGCCATACTCGGTTCGAGTCCTCCCTCGCCCCGATGAAACTTTGCGCGCTCGGCTTCATTCTGATTGTGGCCGCGCTCATCGGTTTTTCCGCCCTCGCCTCCTTTGATGAGGATAATTGGAGAATCGCCCTTGCCTCGCAGCAGGCGATTACGGAGGCGCCTGCGCGCCCGGACCCCGCCCACCTCTCGCTTTCTCCTACCGAGCCCCATTTCTGGCGCAACCTTTCCGAGCTTTCCTGCGACCTCCTGGGACTGGTCGGGATTTCGCTGATTATCGCTGGACTCATCTCGCATGTCCGGCGGACCAACGCCGCCGGTTTGGCAAAGTAAGCCCGGCGGCGACGCAGACCGTCGCGACTCATACCAACCGCAGGTCTGTTAATACATCGTCATTGTCTTTCGAATAAGACAAGTGCTTAATCTCTCTCCCATGAAGTTGGACGAGGTGGACGTACGGGACATGGTGCGGCTGGTGGGCGAAGTGGCCGCTCTGTCCGGCAGTCATGCAGAGAAGAAGCGCTACCTCATGGAAGGCCTCTGCAAGCTGGTCGATGCCGATGCATGGATTTGGGGCCTCTCCTGCCAGCGCGAACCGGAGAAACCGCAGGTCTACGTTTCCATGCTGCGCGGCGGGCTGACGGAGGAAGAATTCATCCGGCTGCTGCAGGCTGTCGAGCATCCGCAGATGATCGAGTTTGCCTCCCGCTTTTTCATCGAATTGAAAGAAGGCAAAAGTCATCTGACCCGGCTCCGCTCGCAGATCGCGGACGAGGCCCGCTTCGAGGGCTCCGAAGCCCAGGCCGCATGGAAAAAAGCGAACCTTGGGCCGACCATTCTTTCGCTCCGCCCCATCGACGCGCAATCCTCCAGCGCCATTGCCCTTTACCGCCATTTTGACCGTCAGCACTTTACCGCGCGGGAATCGCGCATGGCCCACATCATACTCACCGAGGTGCCGTGGCTTCACGAACAGGGCTGGCCAGAGGACCGCGGCGTCAGCGTGCCGACGCTTTCTAAGCGTCAGCGCCTGACGTTGAACCTGCTCATTCTCGGCCAGAGCCACAAACAGATCGCGGATCGAATGTCCATTTCAACCAACACGTTGCAGGGCTATGTGAAGGACATCTACCGCCACTTCGGCGTTAATTCCCAGGCTGAATTGATGAATCGTTTCTTCCAAGGAAACGGCCACGACCTCAGCTGACAACTCAGGGCCCATGTTGTCGCCATCACCTCCATTGGGGAGCTTTGCTCCCACCTATTTTGGGGGCTGGTGTGAAGTAGGGCCCGATGGTATTTCTGGCGTCGGTCGGAACATCACTTGCTTTGGGCAAAGTTGACCGAGGGGAAAAATCGCCGGTGGGCGGGAAACTAACCTCGATCCGGCGGGTTGAATTCGAGGGGAAAGTTATCATGGGTAGAACAAGTGATTCGCGAAAGCGGCTTATCGATGCCGGCCACGATCTGATTTGGAGCACCAGCTACGGCTCCGTCACGATCGAGGCCATCTGTGAGCGCGCCCACGTGCAGAAGGCACATTTTACCATTTCTTCGATTCCAAGGCCGACTTGATCATCGCCGCGATCGATCAGTGGTGGGATGTCCGCAAGGATGTTGTGGCCCGGTGCTTCGCGCCGACTGTCCCGCCGCTCCAGCGCATCATCCGCTACATGGATTACGCTGCGCAATGCCAGATCGCGGCTTTTGGCGATAACCGCCGCGTCCTCGGCTGCCCGATGTTCACCCTTGCTTCGGAAATCTGCACGCAGGACGAAACGATCCGGGCGCGCATCCGCAAGATTCTCGATCTCGGTCCCTACCATTTTGGCAACGCGATTCGCGATGCCCAGGCCCTTGGCGAAGTCCCCCCGGGTGACCCGGACCGCAAGGCGCGCGCACTTTGGGCCTTCTACGAAGGCACCCTCACGCAGGCCCGGATCGATAACGACATCGAGCTGGTCCGCAATATGAGCTCCGACGCCATGGCCCTCCTCGGTGCCAAGCCTGCCTTTATCTCCCTCGATTCGGCCCTCAAGAATCCTGTTGCCGCCTAGGGCGGATCCAACTTTACCTCGGCGACGATGCACATCAGCGCACTCGATCTTGGCGCATGGATCACGGTCTATATCGGAATCATGCTCGCCCGCAACGGTGTTCCGCTCTCCAAAGTGGAGGGCGAACCGGCCGACCCGCGCCGGTATCTCGTCTATCTTGGCTACGGGTTGCTTGTCCTGGGCATCGGCATCTTCATCGCGTCGCTGCGGATGAAGTAAGCTTGAAGAGTTTGATCCAGGGCCTGTATCACGGCCGACGCGCCTGCGCTGCCACCGCCAGCGCGTAGATCGACCGCATTTCATCTGCGGCCGCAAACGTCTTTAACACCCGGCGCTGAAAACTTTTCACCGAGACAATCCCCTTCATGCTGTTGGTGACGAAAATCTCGTCGGCCTCCGTCAGGTCGGTGAGCGGGAAGTGACCGCACTTCACCTTCTGCTGCGCGAGCACAAATCCCCTCACCACGCCGCACCGGCAGCCGGCTTCGTGTGCGGGCGTGAAGACCTGATTGCCTTTGCGCCAAAAAATATTCCCACGTGCCGCGCTGGCGATTTCGCCGTTTTCATTGAGCAGGACCACATCGCCCGTCTTCGCCATCGAAACGGCCTGCGCATGCGCGAGGTAGCTGACAGTCTTGAACCGCGCGTCCCAATTTTGCGAGCCGACGCGCACGGGCGAGACGGCCAGCGTCAGCGGCTCGACGGTCACGATCGCCTCCTCGGTGAAGAGCGTGCGCGATTCCTCCGGCGTCACAATCCAGCGCCAGCGGCCGGAGAGCTTCGGCAAGCCCACGCGCGCTTTCTCAAAATTGGCGGCGGTCTTGATCCCGAGCGTCTCCATCGCGCGGCCCAGTTCGGCGCGATGTTCCGCCGCGAATAACGGCACGCCATCGATAACGCGCAGGGTCTCGAATACGCCCAACCAGGGAGCGAAATCGGGCGGAGGTTTTTGCACGAACCGACATTGCCCTTGCCCCGGCGTTGCTCCAACCTAAAGTTTATCTACGCCATGCCCTTTATCGACACCGCCCTCAAACTGGAAAGCCTGCCCGTCGGCGAGAGCCGCTGCGTGACGCTGGGCGATGCGCAGGTCGGCCTCTTCCACGAGAAGGAGGGCCTCTTTGCCATGGACAACTATTGCCCGCACCGCAGCGCGCCAATGCACGAGGGCTTCGTCACCGCCGGCGTGGTCACCTGCCCGTGGCACCAGTGGCAATTTCGGCTGAGCGATGGTGTTTGCCTCAACATCCCCGGCGCACGCACGGCGGTCTATCCCGTGGAAGTGCGCGACGGGGCGATCTGGATCGACCTCGAATCGAAAGGAAAGAAATCATGAAATCCGCCTACGAACTTGCGATGGAACGGCTCGAGAAAAAAGAGCCGACGAAAAAACTCAGCGAAAAACAGAAGGCCGCGATCGCCGAGATCAATTCGCTTTACGGCTCCAAGATCGCGGAGAAGGAGACTTTTCTTCAAGGCGAGATCGTGAAGGAGCAGGCGAAGGGCGACCTGACGGCGGTGGCCCAGATTCAGGATCAACTCAGCCGCGAGGTGCGCCGCCTGCACGTGGAATGGGAAGAAAAGAAGGCCGCCGTCCACGGCGAGACCGTTTTTGAGTCCGATACGAAGCGTCGCGAAACCTGACCCGCGTCACAGAATCGCAACTTTTGTATGGAAACTGACACTCAACAAGAGAAGGTTTTGGGCCGCCTTCTCGCGGTTTTACAAGAGTATCTGGAAGCAATTCCCCGGCAGAAACTGCCAAACCCGCCTGATTTGCTCGCCTTATTCAGCCGGCTGGATGCTTTGGAGGCTGAACTAAAGCCCGGCTACCCGCCGGAACTTCGGCACTACATGCACCAGAAAAGCTACCGGAAGGCCTACCATTTTCTGACCGGTCAGGACAGCGAGAACGTCAACGGCAACTGCCGGCGCTGAGCCACGCGAGAGGTAAGATTGATGAAAGGCCACTTGTTGGCGACATGGTTATAGAGCTCCAGCTCGGGGTCCATGCTGCCGTAGCGCTTGCCTTTCCAGGACAGCGTCTGGCTATTGAGCAACATTTCGGTGCTGGGCGACTCGGGCACGGAAAAGACATTGTCTTCCAATGTCCCTTCATATTTCAGGGGGATGGTGGTGAAGTGGATCATACGTCTGCAGGGGTAATTGCAAACGCTGTGCCAGCTGGACGTAGGCCGCAGGAATTGCGACTTAAGGCGACGTGTTATTGAGATCCATCTTGTCGATCTTGGCGCGCTTCAAGACGTCCATGACGTCGAAGAGCTGCTGGATGTTCAGCGACTTGTCCGCACGCACGACCACGGCGGCATCTGGAACGTTCTGCTTGAAGGCCATCAATTCTTGTTCCAACACAGGAAGCTCGACCGGCTTCGATTCGAAATAGATCTGCCCGGAGCGACTAATATCGACCGTCCGGATCGATTTCGGGTCCACCGGCTGCGCGTCGTTTTTTGAACCAACCGGCAATTGCACGGGAATGTTACTTTCCAGGAGAGGCGTGGTGATGATGAAGATGATCAGCAGCACGAACGCGAGATCGAGCAGCGGCGTGACGTTGAGCTCCGCCATGGCCGTGTGGCCGGATCGTTGGGAGAAGCGCTTCATGTCCGCTTACCGCGTCACGCGCGTAGATGATCCGGTATCCAGATACCGGTGATCGAACGACGCGGCCAGTTCCCCCGCGAAATTATCGAGCTCGACCGTCATGCCGCGGATCGTCACGACGAGAAAGTTATAGCCGAACATCGCGGGAATCGCGACGAGGAGGCCCGTGACCGTCGTGATCAACGCGCCCGAGACGCCGGGCGCCATCGTGGTCAGGCTCGCGTTATTCGACGCGGCGATCGCGCTGAAGGTATCCATGACGCCCCACACCGTACCGAGCAATCCCAGGAACGGCGCGCCGCTGACCGCCGTGGCGAGCACCGTCATGCGGTCCTCCATGGCCAGCGCCTGCTCGCCCACTTCGCGCTCCAGGGCCGAGCGTACGGCGTTCATCGCCACGGGCGAAATCCGGTCCGCCTCCGCCACGCGCTGGGTGAAGGTGTCGTCGATCTCCGTCGTGCCGAGCAAATGGAAGGTCAGCTCCTTGCACCCGGCGAGGTAGACCGCATACATGGGTGAATCGGGATAAGGCTCGCGGTTCTGGTAAATGGCCAGCGGCTTGCGCGCGGTGCGGAAGCGCTTGAGGAAAAAGCGGGTCTCCTTCTTGGCGCGGCGGATCATGTAGATCTTCGACACCATGACCGACCAGCTAAAGATCGACCCGGCCATGAGCAGCGCGATGACCGCCTTGCCGGCAAAATTCGAGTGCCAAAAGGCGTAGACAATTCCCACTTGGTCGCCTGCGTGGGCGGCCGGGAGTTGGGCAAAAAAGTTGACCGCGTCGAGCATCGGCATAGGTTTACTGGACTATGTAGGCTGAGGGCCATGCCGTCAAACGCGGCGTGCAGCGACTTCCTGCCAAGGACCTGCTTCCCTCCCCCCACTCACACCATGGACCTGCGCGAACTTACCGGATGCTTCGTCCTACTGCTGGCCGGGCTTTCCCTGCTGCAGTTGGATTCGATCACCTGGCGCAAACTCGGCATGGGCCTCATCTGGCTGGCCAGCGGCCTCGGCGCCTATTTCCTTTCCGGATCGATCGTGCTCGGCTGCGCCATGCTGGCGGCGTGGATCTTTTTCCCGCTGTGGGAAATGGTGTTCGTGCTGCGCCAACTTCGCCTGCCGCGCCACCGCGAACTGGCCGACGCCCGCGCGCCCCGCGATGACTTCGACGAACTGGCGGAGATGACGCAGGGCCTGGTGGACTCGGGCTTCGAGCTAATCGACGAATGCCGCCTCCGCCCCGCCGAGCACGAGCAATACTACCGCATCTTCGTCCGCGAAGATGGCCTGACCCAGGCGACCATCGGTTACATCGCGCAGGGGCCGATCGGCTTTCACTTCGTGGCGTTCACTTCCAACAGCAAGGACGGTCGCCGCTGGGTGACATGGGATTATCCGCTGACTTACGGGCTGGTGATGCCCCCGACCACGGCGGTCTATCGCGCGCTCCATTGTCAGAATGTGACGGAGCTCTACGCGGCGCATGTCGCTTTCCTGGAAACGAACGAAGTCCGCCCCGACGCTCTCGTCGCCGGCGAGAAGACGCCTGCGGCCGCGCGTGCCCGGCTGGAAGACACGTTGAACCAGCAGATCGAATACAACATTTCGCGCGGGTACCTCGCGCCGGTGACGAGGCAGGACGAGGAGAATTTTGCGTATTCGTGGCGTGGGACTTTGTATGTGGCGGGGCAGGTGTTGCGGGATTTGATTTTTTAAAGGCAGCCGGCGCAGGCCCTTGCGCCGGGGCGTCCCGTCAGCGGGACGCCTGCGTCTCCG
>CAZZWT010000176.1:0-6907 GCA_964657775.1 uncultured Candidatus Methylacidiphilales bacterium
TGCATCATCATTTTGAACTCAAAGGCTGGGACGAAACGACCGTGGTCGTGCGGTTCTGGATCATGAGCCTCGTCGGCGCGATGGCCGCACTGGCGACACTGAAGCTGAGATAATTTTCTGGGAAAAATGGACGTGAACGGAAAACAAGTTGTGGTTTTGGGACTGGGAATCAGCGGCATGGAGGCCGCGATTCTTCTCCAGGACCGTGGCGCGCACGTGACGGTGCGGGACAACGCGGCGGCAGACCCCAAGGTCAACGCGCGCGCTGAATCCCTGCGCACGCGCGGCGTCAACGTCGAGCTCGGCAAGGACATCCCCACTACCACGCGCTTCGATCTCGGTGTGCTCAGCCCGGGCATCAATCCCGCCGCGCCTCTGGTGCGCGGGCTGGCCCTCGCGCGCGTGCCGCTTTTCGGTGAATTGGAACTCGCCTCGCGGTTCTGCGCGTGCCCGATCGTCGCCATTACCGGCACGAACGGCAAGACGACCACGACCGAACTAGTCGACCGCGTTCTCGCCGCCGGCGGCAAGAAGACGAAGGCTTCCGGCAACATCGGCACGGCGTTTTCCTCCGCGGTCGCGGATAGCGCGAATCTCGACGTCATGGTCGTGGAAGTCAGCTCGTTCCAGCTCGAGGAGATTGCCGAGTTCCGCCCGCAGGTCAGCGTGCATCTCAATCTCACCCCAGATCACCTCGACCGCTACAAGTCGATGGAGGAATACGAGGCCGCGAAGTGGCAGATCTTCCGCAATCAGACGGCGGACGATTTCGCCGTGGTGAACGTGAACCTGCGCCTGCCGGAAATGAAGGCGCACAAGATCACCATCAGCGCGAGCGGCACGGCGGCGGATTATCAGTTGCTTGACGGTTGGCTCGTCGCGCGGGGCGAACGCGTGCTGGAACAGAGCCACACAAATCTCATCGGGCCGCACAATGCGGAGAACATGCTCGCGGCGCTGGCGGTAGCGGACATTTATAAGATCCCGCGCGAAGCGACCATCGGCGCACTCCGCATTTATAAGCCGCTGCCGCATCGCATCGAAAAAGTCGGTATCGTTAACGGCGTCACCTTCATCAACGATTCCAAGGCGACCAACATCGACGCGCTGGAAAAGGCGCTGCTCTCCATGACCACGCCCACGATTTTGCTCGCGGGCGGCAAGGACAAGGGCCTCGACTTTTCCGGTCTTACGCCGCTCGTTCGCGACAAGGTGAAAGCTGTCGTCCTCATCGGTCAGATGACCGAGAAACTCTTCGCGCTTTGGAGTTCCACCGTGCCGTGCGTCAAGGCCACCACGCTGGCCGATTCCATCGATAAGGCGCAGCAACTCGCGCGACCGGGCGACATCGTCCTCTTTTCTCCGGGTTGCTCCAGCTTCGACATGTTCAGGGATTTCGAGGACCGCGGCGACCAATTCCGCGCGCTGGTTCAGGCCCGCATCGCGCAGAACTAATTTCAAAGACCCAACATCCACCACCAAAACGAACGAAAGAGAGAAACCCACATGGACAACAACGATAGCAACATCAAGTCGCAACAGACCGGCGGCTTAAAACTTATGACGGTCTTCATCGCCGTGCTCGCGCTGCACGTCGTGGTCATCGGCGGCTTCACCGTTTATCACCTGATGAGCGGCGGCTCGACCGATACCGACACCGCGGCCATCACGGACAAGAACCACAAGGGTTCGTCGACCGACAGCACGTCCACCGACACGACCGCGACAGCCGACAAGTCCACGAGCACCGCGGCTCCGGCTGAAGTCGCGACCATCCCCGCGAGCACAGTTACCCCTGCCAGCGCGCCCGCGCCAACCGGCGACACGGTCTCGCCCAGCGTCGCGACGACGACCAGCGCCACGCCGGTCACACCGACGGCTTCGACAGCGTCCCCCACGACACCCGCACCAAGCAGCACGCCCGCGTTGACGCTCGCGCAGCCGACTCCGGCCCCCACGGCGGCGACCGTGGCCAACCCCACGACGCAGATGCCGACCGGCCCGATCGCGCCTGCGCTGCTGCCTCCTTCCGATCAGCCCGCGCCGATGATCGCTCCGGCTCCCGCCCCGATGGCCCCGGTCGTCGCGCCCGCCGCCTCGTCGCTTGCCGCTGGCCCGGTTCACATGCCGCCCGCAAACAAGGACGCCTCGCGCGTCACGCACGCGAAGGAGCAGAGAGAACATGAGCAGGTCTACACGGTGAAGATCACCGATTCGTACAAAAAGATCGCCAGGGCGCACCACGTCACCGTCGCGCAGTTGAAGGAAGCAAACGGCATCAAGGGCGACACGCTCCACACGGGCCAGAAGCTCTTCATTCCCGCCCCGGGCAAGAATGAACTGGCCGAGACCTCCGCGCTCGCGTCCGCCCCGACCGTCCTGAACGCCTCCACGGCGCCGATGACCACGGGCCTCTCCTCCACCTCGACCAGCATGACGACGACGGCCAGCGGCCATCATCTCTACACCATCGAGAAGGGCGACACGCTGACCAAGATCGCGCACAAGTTCAAGACCACGCCTTCGGCTCTCATAGCCGCGAACAGCGACCTCGACCCGACCAAGTTGAAGATCGGCAACAAGCTCCGCATTCCTTCCAAGGAAGCGCGCAGCGCCAGCAACTCTGCGCCGGTGAACAGCGTTCCGACGAACACGATCCCCGTCGCGCAGCCCGTGCAGCCGGCGCAGGCGCAGCAGGCCAAGAGCGCGCCTTCAAATCCGACGACCGGCGAACTCACCAGCTTTTCGCTCTAAGACAACGCGCTAAGGCAACTCCGGTGATCCTGAAAACCTTCAATATCACGCTGGGCGTCCTCGTGGCGTTCAGCGTCTGGTGCTTTGCGATTGCGTACGGCTACGTCCTGGTGGAGGCCGTGCTGCTTGCGCTTCATCTGACTCATTAGAAAAGGAAACCTTCCCGTGTTCATGCAACGCAACGTCGCTTACCTGCTGCTCATTACCATGCTCGGCCTCATCGCGCTCGGCTTGGTCATGCTCACCAGCACCAGCGCCGTGCTCGCGACAAAATCCAGTTCGCTCTCGCAGGACGCGAGCGTGCAGGACGCCGTCCAGAGCGCCAGTGCGGACACGTCGAAGGAGATGGCCAGCGTCTACAGCAACCTGCGCAAGCAACTGGTCTGGCTCGCGCTCGGTGGAATCATGTGCGTCACTCTCTCGCGCTACGATTACCAGAAGCTGTTGCGCTGGTCGCCGCATCTCGTCGGGGTTGCATGCGTGTTGCTCGCGCTCTGCCTGGTGCCGCACATTGGCCATAAGATGAATGGCTCGGCCCGCTGGTTGAAGGTGGCCGGATGGACGTATCAACCTTCGGAGTTCGCCAAGGTGGCGCTGATTCTTTTCCTTTCGTGGTGGATGGGGAAATATCATCGCCGCGCGAGCGAGCTCATGAAAGGCTTCGTCTTCCCGGTCCTCTGCGTCTCGCCGATCATCCTGCTCATGATCATCCAGCAGGATTTCGGCACGACCGCGATCATGGGGGCGATCATCATCGCCATCCTTTTCATGGCCGGCTCGCGGATGATTTACATCGTGCCCGGTGTGCTTTTTGGCGTGGTAGGTATGGCGATCATCTCGCTGCTCAAGCCGGAGCGGCATGCGCGCATCATGGCGTTCATCCATTCCGGCGCGACGACCGATCCCATCTTGTTGCAGAAGATCTATCAGCAGAAGCAGGCGCTCATTGCCCTCGGCTCCGGGGGATTATGGGGTCTCGGTCTCGGCAACAGCCGGCAGAAAATGTACTGGCTGCCGGAGGTGAACACCGACTTCGTTTTTCCCATCGTGGGTGAGGAACTGGGCCTGTGGGTGACGCTCGCTGTTGTGCTCGGCTTCCTGGTGTTGATGATGTGCAGCGGGTGGATCACTATCCACGCGCCCGATCCCGCCGGCGTCCTTTTGGGCACGGGACTCACGCTCATGATTTCGCTCCAGGCGATGATGAATCTCGCGGTGGTAACGTCACTGATGCCGTGCAAGGGAATCCCGCTGCCATTTATTAGTTACGGGGGATCGAATTTGCTCACGTGTCTGGCCGCAATTGGGATACTTTTCAACATGCATCGACAGGGAATTTACCAGCCACAAACCGAACCGGCGTTGAAGCCGATGTCGTACAGCGTGCGCATGTAAGTGGAAACTCATCACGAATGAAAATTGCCATTGCATGCGGCGGCACGGGCGGACATCTCTTTCCGGGATTGGCCGTGGCCGAAGAACTGCGCAAGCGCGGGCACGACACGCTGCTGCTCGTCTCGCCGAAGCAGATTGACGCTGTCGCCTTGCAGGGCGCGCAGGAGCAGCAATCGCACGCGCTGCCGGGTATCGGATTTCCCGGCTTGCTCTCGCCGCGCATTTTTAAATTTGGCATGAGCCTCTTTCGCGGCTGGCGCGAGTGCGGCCAGGTCTACCGCGATTTTCAGCCGACGGCCGTCGTCGGCATGGGTGGCTTCACCAGCGCGATTCCGCTCTTGCTCGGGCGCCATCTCAAGTTGCCAACGTTGATCCACGAATCGAACGCCATTCCCGGCCGCGTCACGCGCATGATCGCGCCGTGGGTGAACAAGACGCTGCTCGGTTTCGAGAGCTGCGCGAATTATCTCCGCAAGGGTCACTGCGTCGTCACCGGCACGCCCGTGCGGCGCGGCTTGGCGCGGATCGATCGTGCGGTCGCGGCGGAAAAATTCGGGCTCGATCCGGCGTTGCCGATCATCCTCGTCATGGGCGGCAGCCAAGGCGCGCATGGCATCAATCAGCTCGTTTTGAAGACCCTGCCGATGTGGCATGGCGACCGTGGCGAAGTTCAATTCATCCATCTCGCCGGCCAGGCTGATGCGAACATTGCCGAGATCAATTATCGCCGCCAAAAACTTACCGCGGTCGTGCAAGCGTTCTCGACGGAAATGGAACATTTCTATAGCCTCGCCGATGTGGTTATCAGCCGCTCAGGTGCTGCTTCGCTAACGGAATTAAGTCACTACGGATTGCCCTCGGTGCTCATTCCGTACCCGGCGGCGGCGGACGATCACCAGACCTTCAACGCGCGGATTTTTGAGCAGGCGGGTGCGGCCAAAGTACTGGTCGAAAGCAAGACCACGCCGGAGATGCTGCACGAGATCGTCTCGGAAATTTTGACGGACCCCGCGAAGAAAGCGGCGATGGTGAAAGCCGCGCATGGATTGGCGGGCGAGGATGCCGCGCAGCGCGTGGCGGAGGAAATTGAAGCTTCATGCAACCGGAAATAAAACAACGTCTTGAGCATTTGCTAGCGGGCGGTCCGCAACGGATCCACCTCATCGGCGTGTGCGGCAGCGGCATGAGCGGGCTGGCCCGCCTGCTCCTTGCGCAGGGGCACGACGTCTCCGGTTCCGATTTGGTCGCGGCGGCGGATGCGTCCGATTATGTGCCGGAAGACACGCGCTATTTTGAAGGCCACGCGGCATCGAATGTCGATGGCGTGAATCTGGTCGTCTTTTCGTCCGCGATCGCCGCGGAGAATCCCGAGCGCGCCACGGCGGCGGAGCGCGGTATCCTCTGCGTGCGCCGCGCGGAATGCCTCGTCACGCTGGCCGATAAAAAGAGCGCTTATGTCGTCGCGGGCAGCCACGGCAAGACGACCACCTCGTCGATGCTCACCCACGTGCTGCGGCAGGCCGACCAAAATCCGTCACACTATATAGGGGCGCAAGTCCCGCTGCTCGGCACGAACGCGCTATGGACCGAGGGCGCGCCCTTCGTGGTCGAGGCGGATGAAAGCGACGGCACGCTGGCACTCTTCGCTCCGCAGGCCAGCCTTATTCTCAACATTGAGGAGGAGCATCTCGATTTCTATCACGACATCGAGGAGATCGTGCAGGTCTTCGCCGCATTGTGCGAGCGGACGCGCGGGCCGATTGTGTATTGCGCCGATGACAAAAACGCGATGCTGCTTTGCTCACACGCGGCGACGGCGGTGAGCTACGGCATTTCGGAACTGTCCGATTATCGCGCGCTCGATGTGCGGTTGCAGAATTTTTCCTCGAAGTTCACCGTGGCCAGGCGCGGGCAGATTCTCGGCGAAGTTTCGCTCGAAATCCCCGGCGCACAGAATGTCGCCAATGCGCTCGGTGTGGTCGCGCTCGCGACCGAACTCGGCGTGCAGTGGAACCAGATCGTCAGCGCGCTCGCCGAATTTCGCGGGGCCTCGCGCCGCTTCGAGGTGAAATACCGCTCGGCCGATTACATGGTGGTCGATGACTACGCGCACCATCCCACCGAGATCAAGGCCACGCTCGCCGCGGCGAAGAACAGCGGCTGGAAGCGCGTGCTCGCGCTTTTTCAACCGCACCGCTACTCGCGCACCAAGGCGCTGCTCGGTGAATTCGCCGGCGCGTTCCACGATGCGTCGCAAATTTTCATCACTGAGATTTATGCCGCGAGCGAGGCCGCCATGGCCGGCGTCACCGGCGAGGCGGTGGCCGAAGGCGTGCGCGCCGATGGGCACACGCAGGTTTCCTACGAGCCGACACTGGGCCGTCTTCGTGCGGCGGTGAACGGGGTGCTCCAGCCGGGCGATCTCGTCATCACGCTCGGCGCGGGCGATATTCACCGCGTCGCGCAGCACTTGGCGCAGGGCCTCGGCTGGTACGCGGAACTGAGCGCGCTGATCAAGCCCGACAGCATCCTCAAGCGCGACGAGCCGCTGCACAAGCACACCACCATGCGGATCGGCGGGCCCGCGCAGCTTTGGTTTGAGCCGATCGACGAAGAAGATCTCACGCTCGGCCTCAAGTTTGCGCACGATCGCGGCATCCCGGTCACCTTCATCGGTCGCGGCAGCAATCTTCTCATTCGCGATGGCGGGATCCTCGGCCTGTGCGTGCATCTCGGTCGGCCTTATTTCAGTCGCATT
>CAZZWT010000177.1:0-6870 GCA_964657775.1 uncultured Candidatus Methylacidiphilales bacterium
AAGAGATGACGGCGCTTTTTGCCGATCTGCCTGCGGCGGTCGCCAACAGCGCGCAGCTGGCCGAAAGGATCGAGTTTGCTTTTCCTGCGGTTGGCTACGAGTTCCCGAGCTACCGCGCGCCGGATGGAAAGCCTGCGGACGTGTTCCTGCGCGAAGTGACCTTCGAGGGGGCGCGGCGGCGCTACGGAAAACCGCTTAGCGCCAAGGTCCGCCGTCAACTCGAGCGAGAATTAAATCTCATCATCGAACTGGAATTTACCGGCTACTTTTTGCTGGTCTGGGACATCGTCAATTTTTGCAAGGCGAACGGCATTTTGGCCCAAGGTAGGGGTAGCGCCGCAAATTCGGCCGTTTGTTATTGCCTGGAGATCACTGCGGTCGATCCCATCGAGTCCCGGCTGCTCTTCGAGCGTTTCCTGAATGAAAACCGTTCCGGCGCAGCAGGTGGCCGCAAAGCCTGGCCGGACATCGACCTGGATCTTCCCAGCGGCGAGCGGCGCGAAATGGTCATCCAGGAAATGTACCGGCGTTGCGGGCGCGACGGTATCGGCATGGTCGCCAACGTCATCACACTCCGGGGAAAGAGCACCATGCGTGAAGTCGGCAAAGCCCTCCATTTGCCGACCGACGTGCTGGACCGCTTCTCCGGACTTTTTGCCTCCGGTGACTACCCCCACACCGTAGAGTTGCAGGATCAGTTTGCACGCTCGGGGTTGGAGAGCACTCATCCCCGGGCGCGTGCCTGTTTGGAGGTTTTCCAGTCCATGCGCGGGCTGCCTCGCCATCTGGGCCAGCACAGCGGGGGCATGGTGTTTTGTCAGGATCGACTGGATTCCATCGTGCCTCTCGAAAACTCCTCGATGCCAGGCCGCAGCGTGGTGCAGTGGGACAAGGATGACTGTGAGGAACTGGGGATCGTCAAAGTCGATTTCTTGGGCCTCGGGATGATGGCGGTGATCCAAGACACTTTGGAAGTCTGCAGCGCACGCGGCCGGAGCGTCGATTTGCCACACTTGCCCAAAGATGACGCGCCAACTTTCGCGGCGATGCGCGCGAGTGACACCATCGGTGTTTTCCAAATCGAAAGCCGTGCGCAGATGGCCACGCTTGCCCGGCTCCAACCCCGCTGTTTTTACGATGTCGTCGTGGAGGTCGCCATCGTGCGTCCCGGCCCCATCGAAGGCGGACTCATGCACCCGTTTCTCGCCCGCCGAGAAGGGCTGGAACCCGTGACTTATCTAGATGACCGGCTCGAACCCATTCTGGCGCGTACGCTCGGCGTCTGCCTTTTCCAAGAGCAGATGATGTCGATTGCGATGGTGCTAGGCGGCTTCTCGGGAGCGGAAGTCGACGAGTTGAGGAGGGCGCTCAATTACAAGCGCGATCTTAGCCGTCTGACACGGGTCCAGGTGAAGCTCCGCACCGCACTCCAGAGCAACGGTGTGCCGCCTGCCGGCGTCGAGGAAATCGTCAAGATGACCCAATCTTTTGCTTTGTATGGCTTCCCGGAATCACACGCGATATCCTTCGGGCTGCTCGCCTACGCGAGCACTTTTTTGAAGGTGCATCGCGCCGCGGAATTCACGGCGGCGTTGCTCAACAACCAGCCGATGGGATTCTACGCGCCGTCGACGTTGGTACGTGACGCCAGGGCTCACGGTATTCGTGTCTTGCCCGTCTGTGTCCAACGCTCGGATTGGCTCTGCACCGTGGAAGCGGATGACACGATCCGTCTGGGCTTTAACCAGGTGCAGGGCGTCCGGCAGGAACACGCCCTAAACCTGATGCGGCAGCGCGGACTCGCGCCTTTCCGCGGCATCGCTGATTTTCGCATGCGGGTGCCGATGTCGAAAAATGAGTTGCGCGCGTTGGCCCGGCTCGGTGCTTTGAACAGTCTTTGCGGCCATCGCCGCGGTGCGCTCTGGGAAGTGGAAAGGGATCGTCCCGTCGAGGAAAACCTGCTTTTCTGTTTCGATCCGCCATCCGAAAGCGCCGGGTCAGTTGCGCCCTTGGTACCGATGAATCCAGTCGAGCGGATGCAGGCGGATTACCGTAGCCAGCGATTGACGACGGGGCCACATCCGATGCGCCTGATGCGCGACCAGCTGCCCGGCATCTGGAGAGCCGACCAAATCGCCCGTGCATCCCACGGTGAGGAAATCACGATAGGGGGCGTGGTCATCTGCCGTCAGCGTCCCGGTACGGCCAAAGGATTTGTCTTCATTTCACTCGAAGACGAATCCGGTGTGGCGAACGCGGTCGTGCCGCCCGACCTGTTCGAGCGGGAGCGATTGACGATCACCCAGGAGAAATTCCTCCAGATCACCGGCAGCGCGCAAACCCGGCAGGGGCTGCCGCTGGTGCGCGCCGAACGAATCGCACGGCTCGCCTGTCCATTGTTCACGGGCGGCTACTCCCATGATTTTCATTGAACGACGGCGGCAGTTTCGGCGGCAGTCGCAGAGTCGTTAATTTTTCACGGTTTCCCCGTTTGCCGTACCGTCGTCGGTCTGTGTCATTTGCAGCGCTTCCTTGTACGCGCCACGCGTCAAATCATCGAGGCTGACCGACAAAACCCGCGCCAGCACGATCAACTCATAGTCGGTCAGGCACCGTTCGCGGAGTTCAATTTTGGTCACAAGGGTGCGGCCCGCGTCCCAGCCCACCAACTGCAGCGCGCGCGCCAGATCGGACTGTGACCAACCCCGCTTTTCGCGTGCCTGGCGGATACGGCTCGCCAGCACGTTGCGAAGAGGGACGGACCCGGTGGAGCGATGTGCCATTTCTGGGACCGCATCGTCCGCTCAAAAGGTGCGCTGCTGGGTCCTACTCCTGGGACATTCCTCCCTTGCCAAACAGCCGGATGAGCGGTGCGTGTCCCGCCCGCCAATGCGTGGCCGGCTTTCCCGCGGATCATGACAACCGTCTTGGGGCATCCGAAGCGGCCTGAAGCCGCGTACCACCATCCGTGGTAGTTTGAACCCACCCCCATGGACCTTTCTGCCAAACTCGCCGTTCTCGCCGACGCCGCCAAATACGACGCCTCGTGCGCCAGCAGCGGGACAACAAAACGTGACTCGCGCGACGGCAAGAGCCTTGGCTCGACCACCGGCGCCGGCATCTGTCATAGCTACACGCCCGATGGCCGCTGTGTGTCGCTCTTGAAGATTCTGCTGACCAACTTTTGCATCTACGACTGCCTGTATTGCGTCAACCGGAAGTCCAGCGACGTGCGCCGCGCGCGCTTTACACCCGATGAGGTGGTGCAGCTCACGCTCGATTTTTACCGGCGCAATTACATCGAGGGCTTGTTCCTGAGTTCAGGCATCATCCGTAACGCCGACTACACCATGGAGCAGGTGGTCAAGGTCGCGCGCACGCTGCGGGTCGAGCACCACTTTCGCGGCTACATCCACCTCAAGACCATTCCAGAAGCCGCCCCCGAACTCATCGCCGAAGCGGGTCGCTGGGCGGACCGCATCAGCATCAACGTCGAGCTGCCCACCGAGACCGATCTGCAACAATTGGCACCCGAAAAGAACATCGGGCGCATCCGGCGGTCCATGACCGTTATCCGCAACAAAATTGATCAGGCCAAATCGGAGCGGAAGGAGAGCACGAAAGCACCGGTTTTTGCGCCCGCCGGCCAGAGCACGCAAATGATCGTCGGTGCCACGCCCACGCCTGACCGCGCGATCCTCGCCCAAGCCTCTACGCTTTACGGAGCGCACAAGCTTCGCCGCGTGTATTATTCGGCGTTTAGCCCCATCCCCAGCGCGTCCAGCCGGCTGCCGCTCATCGCTCCGCCGCTGGTGCGCGAGCATCGGCTCTATCAGGCCGATTGGCTCATGCGCTTCTACGGCTTCGACGTGAGCGAGATCACCAGCGAGGCGCAACCCGATCTGCCGCTGGGCATCGATCCCAAACTCGCGTGGGCGCTGCGCAACGTGGCGAGTTTCCCGGTGGACCTCAACCGTGGCCCACGCGAACTGCTCCTGCGGGTGCCGGGTTTGGGCGTGCGCAACGTGGACCGCATCTTGGGAATGCGTCGTTGGCACCGTCTTACCCTTGCCGACCTCACGAAGCTGCGCGTGCCTTTATCCAAGACGCTGCCGTTCATCGTCACGGCGGACCATGTGCCTAAAATCGTGGCGCAGCTTCCGCCCAAGCAGCACCAGCTCGACCTTTTTGCCCCGTCACCGACGCTGTGAACCGAGAAGCCTGTTTCCGGCTCTCAGACAAGTTTTTATCGCGTGGAACAGATTACCTTTGCTCCAACCTTCACCGCTTGGCAGCAGGTGGCGCGGCGCGCCTTGAACGAGGGCATTGAACCGGCTGCCATCCACTGGCAAGAACTGGGTGACACACAGCCCGCGCTTGGCATGTTCGATGGCCAAGTGGAAGAACCCGCCCCTGCGGTGCCGGCGGCCGAGCACCGGGTACCGCGTGCATTTGTCGACGTTGCCCGGCGGGTGGCGTGCCACCGCGACCCGCAGCGCTGGGCGCTCCTCTACCGCATCCTCTTTCGGCTGACTCACGGCGAGGGGCACTTGCTCCGCATCGCCGTTGATCCTGACATCCACCTGTTCACGCAAATGGACAGAGCAATCCGCCGCGACGTGCACAAAATGCACGCCTTTGTGCGTTTTCGCACGGTGACCGCCGATGATGGCGAGGCTTGGTACGTCGCGTGGTTCGAGCCCGAGCACCACATCGTGGAAATGAACGCGTCTTTCTTCACGGATCGCTTCGCGAGCATGCGCTGGTCGATCCTCACGCCCGATCGTTGTGTTCATTGGGATGGCTCGACCGTCCAATTCACCCCTGGCCTGACGCGCGCGGACGCACCGCACGAAGACGCCATTGAACCACTCTGGCGGCAGTACTACGCCAACATCTTTAACCCCGCTCGTGTGAAGATCCACGCGATGCAGAAGGAGATGCCCAAACGCTACTGGAAGAACCTGCCCGAAGCCGAACTAATCCCGGACCTTCTCCGCCAAGCACCCAATCGCGTCGAAACCATGCTTGCTCGTAGCCACGCGCAACGCCCGCCTGTCGATTAGCGGATCGAATGTTCGGGTGAGGCGTGGCAACTCGTGATCACAGCGGTCGGGGCCTTAATTGACGCGAACAAAACGAGGGAGTGATCAATCCCACATGATCTCGCCTTCCCAGTCGTGAGGCGTCGTGACTTCCTCGAAATTCTTTGACAGGAAACGCCAGGCCTGACCGTCCACGAGCCGCACAAAAACGGTGTCTCCTTCAATTTGCTCGACCAGACCATCCATGCTGCCCGCCCAGCCATCCCGAAGCATCTGTTTGTAGTCATCGACATCCGCCTGAACACGGAACTTCAACCCAGCTTTGATCTTCATGTGGAACGGTAGGGCGAACGCACCAAAATCGGCTTCTTGGCGGGCGTGCCAGGGTGGGAAGTGATCATACTGCCGCAGACGGCCATTCGAAGGATGATGGGCGGCGCGAAACCTTCTCGGATCGCAGGCGCTTGATAACGCGCGCGCGCAAAGGTCTAATAGCTCATACGGAAAGTGGGGCTATCCTCCGGCCGGGACCGGCGTCGGTCGTAGATGCGGGTCGTGGCAATGTTGGCGTGCCCGAGCCATTCTTGCACTTTTGCGATGTCCGCCCCTTGGTTGAGCGCGTGCGTGGCCGCAGTCGCCCGGGCGACGTGTGGGCCGAAACCCGCCGCGTTGATCCCCATCCGTCGTGAGTAGTAACGCACCACGCATTCATCGACCTTACCGGGGGTGAGAGCTCCGGTGAGTTTCCCTTTGCCACGAGGGTTTTTTACCGGACGAAACAAGGCTCCCGCCGCGTCATCGCGATGGCCGCAGGTATCCAGGTAATCAGAAATCCGCGCCAGCGCCGCAGGGTGAGCCGGCACGAACCGAATTTTGCCTCCTTTGCCGTGGACGCGCAGGTGCGCCACTCCCTGACGCTGTTCCACGTCTTTGACCCGCAACTTGCACAGTTCCTCACGCCGCAATCCGTGGAAAAAGAGCACTGCCAAAATTGCCCGGTCCCGTTTGCCTTTGAGGGTGCCTTCGGGCGGTGCGTCCAGGAGCTTGCGCGCCTGGCCGTCAGCAATTGCAGGCGTTTTGCCTTCGCCGGTCTCGGCCCGCGGCCGTTTGACGCCACGCACGGGATTATGGGTAACCGCGTTGACCTCGCAGAGATGGTCGAAGAGCGAAGCCAACGCCGAGAGCTTGCGCCGGATCGTCGCCGGTCCGTTGCCCGAACTTTCGAGCTGCTTACGCCACGCGAGCAGATGGGACCGGGTAACTTGTCGGAATTGCCCGGCTTCCTTCATTCCGAAAAACGCCATGAATCCGGCCACGTCGTTGCGGTAGGCCCGGCGGGTGTGCGCGTTGGCGATGTTCGCGAACCATTCCAGCTCGGGCGGCACGTCGTTGAGCTCATAAAAGCTCGCGTCGGCGAGTTCGCGCCCGCCGGCGGCCACCACGACCAATTCCTCCTTTTTGGCGTTCATCTCCCCTGCTCTAAGGGAGATAATGCTTTTTATCAACCTTAAAAGGTTGGGGGATTGCTAGTCTCATCCAACGCTGAGACCGACCTTCACCATTGTCCATCACCGACGCCTAATATCCGTTTTCGCGGATGGGCTTTGAGATGCGAGCATTTGCCACGTTTGCCTCAATGTGCGCTGGGCTGGTGTGATGAATCTATGATTGCAGTGACGCACCGTTCGAGGAGGTCCGCAGCGATAAACGGCACTTGAACAAACACGATTGTCGGCTCTCCCTCAAGTTTGGCAGCCATATGACCTTTGCCGAGGAGGCGTTCAGCTCCTTTCTCACCCAACGCGATTTCGGAAGTGCCTTCTCC
>CAZZWT010000178.1:0-6856 GCA_964657775.1 uncultured Candidatus Methylacidiphilales bacterium
AGCGTCGCTTCCTGTCGCCCCGCTGCTACGGGCCGACCCATGGGAATTCTAAATCAAACCTTCCACCCGCAAACACGCAAACTCCACCGCCAAGTTCGCATCACTATTCTGCGCAAGCGCGGCCTGCAATTCCTCCAACGCCTTCACCGCGCGCAACCGTTCCTGCTCCGTCGTGCCAGCCACGCCTTCGGAACGCCGCCAGTACCACCGCTGCAACTGCGCGATCGATTCCTGCCGGCCCAACTGAAACTCCGCCTCGACCAGCGCCTTGCCGACATCTTCATCGACCTCGTCGTCGCTCTCCTTGAGATGCTTCTCCGCCGCATCGCGAATGCCGGCCCAATGCTCATGCAGGACCTGCGCGCGCGCGTAGGCCCGCAACGCCGGATTCGGCTGGCGCGCGTACCAGCCGGTGATCCATTCCGGCTCATGCACCAGCCCCGCGTCGATGTCCTCGAAGCCCAAATCGAGCCGCAAGCAACGCGAGATGATCGTCGGCAACAGCATCGCGGGGCGGCCCGAGGTGAGCAAAATCAACGTATGCGCCGGCGGTTCCTCCAGTGTCTTCAAGAACGCGTTCGCCGCGGCCGCGCCCCCGACACACATCCGCTCCGCATCAAAAATCACCGCGACTTTGAGCGGCGCCATGAAGGGCCGCAGATGCAATTCACGCTCCAGTTCGCGCACCTGCGCCACGGTGATCGTCCGCGACTTCGACTCCGGCCGCACCGAATGAAAATCGGGATGCTCCTGCGGCGCGGCATCCAGCACCTGCCCAGCAAGCCCCAGCGCCAGATTCTCCAGCGACTCCGCGCGATCGCCCGTCAGCAAATAGGAATGCCCCATCCGCCCCTGCTCAATCGCAGCAGCAAAGCGTGCCCGAAGTTCATCAGCGCGGAAAGGCATAAAGAGGAAGTTTGAAGGCAGACACGCGAAAGATGAAAGAAAAAGTTAAGCCCAACGATATTCCGGGCGAGCGTCACGATTTCATGGCGATCCATATCCTTCTTGATCCACTCCCCTCACATCGATAAACAACTTAAATGCGCTTCGCGTTCGGTATCCTGTTACTTTTGGGAATAGCAGCTTCTTCTCCCGGCCGCGCCCATGAATATACAGTAATCTTCAAAGGAACGACCAACCCGACACTCCCAACGAACATTTTTTCGACCGTTCCTAGCGGAACACCCTTCACCTTTACGGCCACCTTCAACGCCTCGACCACTGCAGTCACGGCTGGGACAACTTACACAGGCCCCGGCGTGACGAATTACATCGATCCTTCCGGGACCGCTTCCATCCAGTTTGGCACATTCTCTTTTTCCGGTTCGGCACCGGAATTCCAAGTTTTTTCCGATTACAAGGGCTTCCTCTACGGCTACGAGTTTACGGAAACTGCAGGAAGTGGAATCGGTTTTGCCAGTCAGGTTTCGGGTAGCAACCCCATCATTGCGCCCGACACCTCTCTAAATTCTATTCAGAACTCACCGTTTGAAGACTATAACGCCTTCAAAAACTTTGAGCTAAATACACCCAACGGTGATATCGGTGGGGTTGTGACCTCATTTTCAGTCAGCATAGTGGCCGCGCCCGAGCCGTCATCCATCGCACTTTCGTTGATAACGCTAGTTGTTTTCGGGTTGTTGCTCCACCGCCGTCGCTACCTTATAAATTGAAGGTGGCCGCGACTTTTTTCCAGATCACCTCGGCGGTCTGCTCGATATTCCCTACTGCCGAAACAATCTTCACTCGCGAGGGATGCGCCTTCGCCACATCGGCGTAGCCTTGCCGCACGCGCTCGAAGAAATCGAGCGGCTCGGCTTCCATGCGGTCAAAGCTGCCGCTGCCGGGCGGGTGCGAGCGTTGAATTTGGCGCTGGCGCGCGGCTTCCGGTTCCAAGTCGAGGACGAGGGTAAGGCCGGGGACGTTCGGCCCGACGGCGAAGGCGTTGACGCGCTCGACGATTTCCGACGGCAACTGCCGGCCCGCGCCCTGATAGACGGTGGTCGAATCGAGAAAGCGGTCGCAGAGCACCCAGTCCCCGCGATCCAGGGCGGGCATGATCACCTTGCGCACCAGCTCCGCACGGCTGGCGAGAAAGAGCAGCAGCTCGGTATAGGCGGTCATGCCCTTGCCCTCAGGCGCGTGCTTGAGCAGATGCCGAATCGATTCGCCCAGCGGCGTTCCGCCCGGTTCGCGCGTGACGATGACTTGATGACCGAGATCGGTGAGGCGCTTGGCGAGCCGCTCGATCTGGGTCGATTTCCCGACGGCTTCGCCGCCTTCGAGCGAGATGAATTTGGGTAGCGGAGGAGCCATTTACGGAATTACCAAATTTTCCAAATGAACGGAATTTTTAACAGGAGAACATGAAAGCAGGAAAACAGGAAGGGTAGAAGACGAAGGAGTTTTCTCTTCTGCTTTTCAGAAATTCATCTCCTTCATGTATTCATGATTTCATGTCTTCCTGTTAAACCAGCCGCTATTCCCCTGTGGGCTCCAGTTCCTCGGAAGTATCCTCGAGCAAATAGTCGAAATCCGTCTTCGACAGACTGCCGGTGAAGCCCTCTTCGCCGAGGACGTCCTGCGCCATCTGCGCTTTGCTCTGTTGCAGGCGCCAGATTTTCTCCTCCACGGTGCCTTGCGTGACGAGGCGGTACGCGATGACGGTGCGGTCCTGCCCGATGCGGTGCGTGCGGTCGATGGCCTGCGCTTCCACGGCGGGGTTCCACCACGGATCGTAGAGCACGACGTAGCTGGCCGAGGTCAGATTGAGACCGGTGCCCGCCGCCTTGAGCGAGAGCAGGAACACGGCTGGCTCCTTGCAATCGTGGAACGCCTGCACGACGTCGCCGCGATTCGTCGTCTGCCCGGTGAGCATGAAGTAGGGCCGGCCCTTTTCCTCCAGCTCGGTCTTGAGAATTTTGAGCATCTCCACGAATTGCGAGAAGACGAGCACCTTGTGCCCGGCGGCGTAGAGCGGCTCGAGCAACTCGAACAACGCGGACGTTTTGCCGGAACCAAGGCCCTTCTTGCCACCCGCGAGCGAGGGATGACAGCAGATCTGCCGCAGTCGCGTGAGCGCGGCGAGCACATGCATGCGCGATTGGCCGGCCTGCATGTCGAGCGTGGAGAGCGCCTGGCGGCTGCGTTGCAATTCCGCGAGGTAGAATTTGCGCTGGCCCTCGGTGAGCTCGCAATCGATGCGTTCCTCGATGCGGTCGGGCAGATCCTGCGCGACCTGCTTCTTGAGGCGGCGCAGCATGACGGGCCGCATGCGGCTGGAGAGCAACGCGCGCGCGGGCTGCGAGGCGCCGCGGTCGTATTGCTCCAGGAACTTCGAGCGGTCCGGCAAATAACCGGCGTGGACAAATTCCATGATGCTCCACAAATCGAGCAGGCGATTTTCCAGCGGCGTGCCGGTCAGCGCCAGCTTGTGCTCGGCCTTCAGCGCCTTGGCCGCGCGCGCGACCATCGACTCGGGATTTTTGATGTTCTGCGCTTCGTCCAAAATGATGGCGCGGAACGCGAACTTCTGCAGCGAGGCCAGGTCGCGCCGCAGCAACGCGTAGTTGGTGACGACGAGATCGTGCTGCGGAATTTCCTCGCGCAACGTGTGCCGATGTTCGCCGGCGGTGAGCAACAAGACCTTTTGATCCGGCGTGAATTGCGCCGCTTCCTTGTTCCAGTTGAAGACCACGCTGGCCGGACAAATGACCAGGCTGGGCGCGCGTCCGTTTTGCTCGCGCAAATGTTGCAGCCACGCGAGCGCCTGCACCGTTTTGCCGAGACCCATGTCATCCGCCAACAGCGCGCCGAGCTTGAAGCGCGAGGCGTAGGCCAGGAAATGCAGCCCCGTTTTCTGGTACGGCCGCAATTCCGCGTGAAGGCCCTTCGGCTCGTCGATTTCGGGCAGGCCCTTGAAATCCGTCACGGCCTGTCGCAGTTGTTTGATGACGGAATCGCTTTCGCCATCGACCAGCGTCTCGAGTTTTTTCCACGCCGTCTGTTGCGCGCCGGACATCTGCCAGGCGCCGACCTGCTGTTCACCCGCGCCGACCTGCACGCCGATTTCCGCCAGCGCGGTGACCGCCTCGGCCATGGCGGCGACTTCCTCGCGCTCCATCCACACGCCGTTGGAGAGCTTGACGTAGGGATCGTCCGTTTGGTGCAGGCGCGTCCAGTCGGCTTCGGTCATGGCCAGCGTTTCGTCCTCCCACGCGGCCTGCACGCTGAACCAGTCGATGCCGGTCGATTGAATTTTCAGCTTCGGGAACCGGCGGCGCTTGCCGCTGATGAGATGCTGGAAGCGCTTGTTCGCAAAATATTGCCAGTCCGCCGAGCGCTCTTTCCAGTGCGCCAGCAAGCCCGGGATGCGCGCGGCCTGAAGAATCACCCACCAGCCCGAGTTGTCGGGCCGGCCGCAGAGCTCGCCGCGCTCGGCTTCAAAGCCGCGCAGCCAGGCCAGCGCCGTCATCGTGTCAGCATCGGCGGGCACATCGTCCCAAATCTCGACATCGTTCGCGGCGCGTCCCGTGGAGGAACTGCCGGGGGGAAGTTTACCGGCTTCGTGCACGACCATCTCCGGCGGCGCGATGTGGATGTAGGCGTCCTGGTCGGCGCCGGCCACTTCGGCGTGGGCCGATTGCGTTTTCGTCCAGCCATCATCCAGCCACTCCCAGTGATGCTTGCCCTCGCGCGCATCCGCCTTCAGGCGAATCTGGAGCGCGTCGTCTTCATCGAGATGAAAGTAGAACTTTACCTGCGACGGAATCTGGCGCAGGTGCACTTTGACCTGCTGCTGCAAGTGGGGATAGCGGCGCAGCAACGGCGGAAGCAAATGCCCCGCCGCAGCGACATCGACCGCACCGGCGCCACGCTTCAACGCCAGCGCCATGAGCGAGCGCGGCGGCCTCTCGGTCAGGCGATAGAAGCAATGCTTGATGCAGACGAGCTCCAGCTCGGGCCGCGGATGGTCCGATTTCGGCGCGAGGAAAAGGCGCGCGTTTTCCAGTGGCTCGCGCAGGCCGGCGGCGGTGACGATTTCGAAATTAAGATCCAGCTGCGATGCGCCGCGACCATTGTCGCCTTCAGCGGCGGGATGAAGCTGCGGGACAATGCGCGCGCTGAGCGGGCTGAACTCGACCGGCTGGCCCTCGTCCCAATGACAACGACCGCTCGTGCCCCACTGCGTGAGCCACGTGAGCAGGCTGCGGTTATCATTCAGGAACGGGCTGGTGACGCGGTTCTTGTCCGTGAGCAAAAGCGGGAGGAAATCGCTAAGCCAGCGGAGCAGCACCTGGTCCTCGGCATTAAAAAGCTCGGGACGGTTGGCCGCCTCGTTGCAGAGACCGCGCACCTGAAAGAAATTGCGCGAGCCTTCCTTCAGCTTCGGGGAGTTGACGCGCAGGTCGATCTGCAGGCGCGACTCGAGCGGGTCGTACCCGGGCTCGATTTTCCAGACAATGCGCAGCTCGCGCCGCGGGTGCGCCGGCGTGTCGTCCTGCCCGGCGGAGAGCCACTCGAGCAATTCCTTCTTAAAGGAGTCGGCCTCCTCGGCGCGTTCCAGTTGCTCGAAGTCGGGCCGGTGCAAATAGGGCTGCAGCGAGGAGGGAATCTTGCCGTTGTTGCGGCGCGAAATTTCGCGGGCAAGACGCCAGGCCAGCTTCTCGCTGTTCGGCTCGCGGCAGATAGTTGCGCCAATGTCGGAGTCGAAGAAATCGGGCAGGTCGATCTGCGTTTCCTTGAGCAGGGTGCTCAGGTGTGCAAGGCGGTCCCACTCGCTGCGGGCTTGGAAAAGGCGGGTGAGGGTCTGGCTTTCCGGACCGAAACGCGTGGAAGAATGAGATACGGGGCGCGACGGCATGGTCAATCGGTCAGTATGCCGTGTTCGCCGGGATGAGCAATAACCAAAGGTGGCACGCGTCTGTTCAAGAGGAGGCTTTACAAATTTTAAGAGGAGAGCGAGCCTTGATCATGCGGCAACTGATCATCGTCCTTCTGGCGATGGGGGCTGGTTTCGCAGCGAACGCGGAGACGAATGCGCCGGTCCCGGCCGCGCCAATCCCCGCTTCAACGCCCGACGCAAATGCTGCCACGGCCAAGCTGCCCGAGCCGACTTCGACCACAACGGCGGACAACACGCGCTACCTGAACGAGCCTGATTTGCTGACGAAATGCACCGCGCGAATCGCCGCGTTTGATGACAAGCCGTGCGACATCATCTTCATCGGCGACTCGATCACGGAAGGCTGGCTCGGGCCGGGCAAGGCGATTTGGGACAGCACCTACGCGCCGCGCCACGCGCTGAATTTCGGCATCGGCGGCGACAAGACGCAGAACGTGCTCTGGCGCCTGAGCAACATGTCGATCCAAAACCTGAAGCCGAAAGTCGCCGTGGTCCTGATCGGCACGAACAACACGATGAACACCTCGCACGAAATCGCCGACGGCATCAAGGCGATCCTCGCGAATACGGAGGAGGCATTTCCCGGGGTGAAGATCATCCTCGTCAGCCTCATGCCAAACGAGCGTGCGGAGGATAAAATGATGCAGGTGAACTCGCTCATCCGCGGGTTCGCCGATGACCAGAACATTTTCTTTCTCAATCTCGTTCCACTGATGGCCTCGACCTCGTCACTGGATGCGAGCGGCAAGATCAGCACGACGTGGAAAGGGATCGGCCCGGATCACCTGCACCCGGATGCGAGCGGCTACCAAATCTGGGCCGATGCGATGGAGCCGTTGCTGCAAAAGGCCATGGGTGCGGCCGCTAAGTAAAAGAATATTGCGCGCAAACATCGGGTAGCCCGGACAACTTGTTGTCCGGGTGCCGAGATCGAAACTTCGATCGAGG
>CAZZWT010000179.1:0-6811 GCA_964657775.1 uncultured Candidatus Methylacidiphilales bacterium
GAGATCGACGCGAAGAAGCTCGGCCTGGCTCTCTACGACCTCGACATGCTTATCGCCAACACGAACCAGATTCGCGCGGCCAACATCGTGGCGCCCTTCACGGCCACGCTCGAGCCCTACCGCCAGCAGCGCGACGCCGCGTTGGCCGCGAGCTTGACCGGCGATGCCGCCACCGCGCTCGCTTCGTTGAAGGCGTTCGACACCGCGAATCCTGGTGACCCGAAGATCGCGATGGCCGAGGCGACGGTAATGACCCGCATGCCGCCGGACCATCAGGGACTCAAGGATGAGCTGAAAACGTTGCGCACGCTGAGCGCGGCGAATGATGCGGTACGGAACGATCCCAACTATGTGGCGCTGCAGACGAAATTCACCAACGAACTGAGCCAGTACGAAACGTTGGCGGGCCATCTGGCGCACCTCAAGGACGGCCCGCGCAGCCGCCCCAGCGTGGCGAAGCTCGAAGCGGAAAAGGCGGACGCCGAGAAGAAGCTCCAGGGTTACCAGGGCGGGTCCGTCGCGACAGGATTGTTGAATGCCTTCTCCGGCGGCAACGCGAACTTCTCCCAGCAAATCGCGGACAAACGGGCCGAGATCGCCGCCTTGGACGAAAAGATCGCCGAAGCCCAGAACGCGCCCATCGTCAGCCAGGCCTCGATCGACGAAGCGCAGCAGGCGCTGGATGATTTCATTGCTGCGGTGCCGTGGTAATAAAAGGTAGCTGGCGCAGGCCCTTGCCCCGAAGCGTCTCGTCCGGGATGCTTGGGTATCCGATTAAACAAGCGAGTTATTTTGAAGCGGGAGTACAGGTTGTCGCGCGCGTTCGCGCAACGGCTGCTGCGCAAGGGCCTGCGCCGGCTGCCTTACGGAACGGACGTAGTAAACTTGGCATTCGATTTGCCTTGGAGGTGGTATGAACTCCAAGCCCCCGCCCTTTCCGTCCACGGCTCGTCCGCGCCGGATCAAGACCATTCTTGCCCTCCTCATTTCCGGCATCGCCTGCGTGGCGATGGGCATGAAAATGGAGCAACTGCGCGAATCGATCAGCCCGGCTGCTTCGTTCGATCAGGCGCCACAAATTCCGCGCGCCGATGAAGCGCGGCAATTGCCCACCGCGCCGGAAACGGGCGTGCCCATGATCAAGTCGGCGCAGGGCACGCTCGTCAGCCTCCGCCCGATCAGCGTGCGCGAATTCGCGGCCTTTGCCGATGAAACCAGCCTGCCCGACAGCACCTGCGCCTGGGTGAAGTACAACTGGGGCTGGGAATGGAAGAAGGGCTACTCGTGGCGTTACAGCGGCGAGACGCGCGGGCCGGGCGATGCCGTCACCGCCATCTCATTGCAGGACGCGCAGGCGTTTTGCCGCTGGTTGACCGATAAACAGCGCGCGCAGGGTGCCCTGCCAGCGGGTCAATTTTATCGCGTCGCTCAGTCGGACCAGATCGCGCTCATGCTGGCGGTGCCCGGTTCGCGGCAGGCGCCCCTGCGGGATCCCGATGCGAACATGTCGCCCGGTTTCCATATCGAGCTGACCCAAGCCATCGGGTCAGGCTCGATTTAAGAGGTGGAGTTTCGCTCGCGACGTGCCTACGCTACCCAAAATCTTCCTCAAATCTTATGGGATTCTTTACCGAACGCTGCCCGAACTGTGGAAAGCCGCTGGCGAAACAGTCCGATTTTTGTAATTCCTGCGGATGCCCCTCCGCCACCGGCTGGAGCACCTGCAGCAAGTGCGCCGCATCGGTCGGCTCTGATTCGCAATTCTGCTGGAAGTGCGGCGGCGAGCAAAGCATGGAAGTGCGCCGCCAGATTTACGAGGACCGCTGGCGCCGCTCGCCGACCGACTTCGCGGTGCAGGTCAATCTCTCGATTCCCGAAAAGGTCTTGTCGCACGGGCTGCAGGTGGACGACGGGACGCTCGGCCTGCTTTTCCAGGACGGCAAATATGTCGGCGCGCTCGAGCCCGGCTACCATACGTTCGATAATTTCCTGACGCGCCTGGCCGGTCTCGACAAGGGCCGGGAGGCGCACGCGATCCTGATCGACATCAACTCGGCCGAGGTCGATTTCGTGCTCGAGGACCTGCGCGCGCAAAACCAGACGCCGGTCGATGTGCGCGTGCGGCTGCTTTTTCGCGTGACCGACACCAAGCTTTTCGCCGACCGGTTGCTCAAGGGCACCGCTAGCTTTTCCACCAACGACCTTTCCAATGCGTTTATCGCGGATGTGCGCACCGGCCTGCAGGCGCTCGTCTCGGACAAGTCGGTGACCGAGTTGATGAGCCAGTTGCAGGCGCGCGAGCTCATCGAAGCGGCGCTCGGCTCGCACTTGCAGCCGATTCTCGCCGAGTATGGCATGGCGATGGACGGTGTGCGCCTGGCCGAGTTCGGCGGCGAGGCAATGAACACGATGCGCGAGAAATTCGGCGAGATCGAGAAGCTGAATCGCGAGTACGAGCTGAACCGCAAGCTGGCTGACGCGACGCGCAAGGAAAAGCTGACCGCCTATCGCGACGAGGAAGAGGCGCGCGATGCCTACGAGGCAATCACGCACGAGTTTGGCTTTAAGACGGCAGGTCGTGAACAGGAGCGGAAACTTTTCATCCAATCGGCCGAGGCGCACGTGCAGATGGAAGGCTTGAAGCAGGACTACGCGTTGCGGCGCTCGGAGATCGTCAACCGGCTCGATGACCAGAAGCTGAAGCACGAAAGCGAATTTGCGGAGGTGGCTGCGGAGATCGAGCGGAACAAGCTGCGTTTCGAGGAAGATTTGCGCCAGCAGAAGGCGCGCTTCGGTACCGGTCTGGACCAGCAGGTCGCGCAGGCGAAGACGGACCTGGAGGTGGCGCAACTTGGCATCGGCGCGCTCAAGGCGGTGAAGGATGCGAAGCTCCAGGCGCGCGCGAAGGAAGAGGCGCTCAACAATCAGCTCGAGTCCGAGCGGCTGAAAATGCGTGGTGACGCGAGCCTGCAGGCGCTGCTTTCCACCCTCTCCGGCGAGCAAGCCGACCGCGTGCTGAAACTGGCGGAACTGGAAATGCGCAAGGGCCTGTCGCCCGAGCAGGCCCTGGCGATGATCGCGGAGAAGTCCCCCGAGATCGCGCCATCGGTGGCCGATGCGTTGAAGGCGAAGTACAGTCAGCCGCAGAAATAACCCCGGCAGGAACGCGACTCCTTCGCGTCGAATCGATTATTGACGGACGGCAGGGACTGCCGCTCTACCCTTGGAAAGTAAAACACTCCCGCTCCGGCTCGAAGTCGGGGACTTTTTGCGCGCCGACCGAGTTGAGCGGAAGATGCCCTTGCAGCCGACTCGCCGCCTGGTCGGAAAAAATCCAAAGCAGCTTCAGCCGCGAGCCGACCTTCTCCAGCCGGAAGGTAAAGTTCAAGTCCGGGCTGATCATCGTGTTGCCCGCGTCGGGCGATTGGCCGCCAAAGGAAACTTCACCGTGGTGGACCACGATGCGGAACGGAATCGGCGCGATCTTCTGCAGCTCGGCAAAAGCGCGGCAGGCCTTGGCGATCGCGGCGGGTGTATCTTCAGCGGCATTCCAATAGGCCATGAAACCGTCACCCAAAAATTTGGCCAACACACCCTTGTCGGCCTTAATGATCTCCTGGCAACTGGCCACCCACTTGCCCACCATCGGCGCGATTTCGTTCGCCGGCATCTCCTGACTGCGGCGAGTGAAGCCCTGCAAATCGGCCAGCAGGATCCACGTGTTCTGCACGTGATAGCGCGGGATTGTCACGGCGTACTGCTCCGCTTCCTGATTCAGGTTGGGCAGCGGCAGCGTCGGGTCCGCGACCTGGCGGAAGGTAAATTGCACCGAGGGCAATTGGATGCGGTCGCCCGCCTTGAGCACGGTCGGATGCGTGACGCGCACGCCGTTGATCTCGATGCCATTGGTGCTGCCGAGATCAACCATGCAGAACTCGTGGTCCTGCTCCTGGATCATGGCGTGGCGGCGCGAGACATTGGGCGTGGGGATCACCACCGAATTCCCCGGCACGCGCCCAAACGTGCATAGCCCCTTGATCGGGATGCGATCGCCACGCTCGTTTTCCAGCCAGGCGTGACTTCCGGTTTCCATGACTTCTTTTACTGGCAATTGCCATTGAGACCAAGTCCCAAGATGAAGTCGCCTTTAATCGCCTTGATAACTTGCTTCGGCCTAGGCCGAAAGGGTGACGGCCGCGCCATTTTGCGCACTCTGGATCGCCCCTTCCACCATGGCCAGGCTCAGGAGATTATCCGCAGCCGCGGTTTGCGGCGGGGTGCCCGTCTCAAGGGCGCGGAGGAAATCACCGATTAACCCCGCGTGCCCCTGCTCATGCGTGGCCAGGGGCGCGCTGGGGATTTCGACGCGCTCGCATGCTTCGATAAACGTCTTCCCATCCCAAGGTGCCGTCACGCGCTCGATCGAGATCGTGTCCGCGCCGTTCCAAACGAGGGTGCCTTTTTCACCGGTGATTCGCCACGTGCCGGCCCATTCCGTGTTGAAACCGCGTGCGCACCAACTACCCCGGTAAGAGAACGGGATGCCTCCCTCCATCTCGAACAACGCGATGGCGCCGGCCCCGTGGGAATACCACGAGCCGCCGGGATTGAATTCGTGGCAGGTCACTCGCTCCGCGTTGCGGCCCAGCAGTTGGCGGCATTGATCGAACGTGTGAATCGCCATGTCGAGCAATAGCACATGGGGCATTGTCTCGCGAAATCCGCCGAAGCGTGGCCCGAGGAAGAAGTCGACGCTGGCGGAAGTAACCGGGCCGATCGCGCCGCCCGCCAGGCACCGCTGGACTGCGACCGCGCCCGGCAGGTAGCGCCGATTTTGGATGACCACGCACAGCCGTTTCATCTCGTGGGCGAGGCGAGCGAGTTCCTTGCCTTCACTCACACTGGGCGCGAGCGGCTTTTCCACCAGCACGTGGCAACCCGCGTGCAGTGCGGCGGTGCAAGTCGCGACGTGCGCCTCGGGAATCGTGCAGTTGAAAAGAATCTCCGGCTGCGTCGTGCGCAAGGCCTCGTCGAGCGCCGATCCGGTCCAGATCGTGCCGAGCCCGAATTCCTTCGCGCGGTTGACGGCGGCCTCCTCGCGAAGATCGACTAAACCGATCAGCTCAACGCGATCCGAATAATGGTCCCGCAACGCGCGGAGCCATTCCCCGCTCATGCCGCCGCATCCAGCGAGGATCGCCCGGTGTTTTCCCTGCATCAGCTGAAGTTGGGCAGAATGGGCGGGATCCGCAACGCCAAATATCCTACCATCTTGCGGTGACAATCCACTCCAATTGGATAGGGTGGCGGGACAATGTGGTTCTGGATTTTGCTCACCATCTGGCTGGCGAGCGTGGCGTGTATTCCTCACATGCTGCTGCTGAACAAGCGTCCGACCGCGACGCTGGCCTGGCTATGGGCCATGCTCCTTATTCCCGGCTTTGGTGCGGCGCTTTACCTGGCGATCGGGTCGGAGCGGGTGAAGCGCCGGCGGCGCACGCGGCGTCAGGGCTTTCGCGCCAAGGACCGGCTCGCCTCCGCCCGCGATGATGCCGCTCAAGCCGCGGAATCGCTGGCGAAGGAGCAGAAGCTTGCGCCACCGGATCAAGTGCTCCTCCAGGGTCTCGGAAAAATCACGCAGCTTCCACTCGCGACCGCATCGTCGCTGCAAATCCTGCGCAAGGCGCCGGCGTTCTACGGCGCGCTGCGTGAGAGCATCGAGAGCGCAAAACGCGATGTGCATGTCGAGTCCTATATCTGGCGCGACGACGAAGTGGGGCGCGAATTCCTGCACCTGCTCATTGCCACGGTGAAGCGCGGCGTCGCCGTACGGTTGCTCCTCGATGAGATCGGCTGCTATTGGCTGAGAAATAATTATTTTCAACCGCTGATCGAGGCAGGCGGCGAATTTTCCTGGTCGCACACGGTGTCGCCGATCCGCAGCCGCTACTCGTTCAACCTGCGCAATCATCGCAAGCTTCAGATCATCGACGGGCGCACGGTTTTTGTCGGCGGCATGAATTTTGGGCGCGAGTATCTTGGGCGCAACCCGGATTTGGGCGATTGGTCGGACGTACAAATGCGGATCGAGGGCAGCGTGGTGGAGGTCTTCCGCCAGATTTTTGCGGAGGACTGGTTCTTCGCCACGGGCCGCGAGGATCCGCTGGAGACATACATTCCCGAATGCAACGAGTCGGAAAAAAGCTTCGCCCAAGTGCTGCGCGGCGGTCCCGACGAGGATGACCAGCCGATGCTGCGTGCGGATCTAAGCCTGATTGCTTCGGCGCGGAAACGTCTTTGGATTTCCACCGGTTACTTCGTACCGGGCGAGACGATGCAGACCGCGCTGCAGGTGGCGGCCGCGCAGGGTGTGGATGTGCGCCTGCTGGTCTCGGGCAAGAGCGAGCACCCGCTTTTGGTCAAGGCCGGCCGCTCCTATTACGATGCGCTGCTGCGGCAGGGTGTGAAGATCTTCGAGTACGAGAAGGGAATCGAGCACTCGAAGTACATGGTGATCGACGAGCAGTGGACCACGGTTGGGTCATCGAATTTCGATGAGCGCTCCATGCGGCTCAATTTCGAGCTGAGCGTGTTGCTTTTGGACCGGAAGATCAATCGCGAGATGGGCGAGATTTTCACGCGCACGATTTCGGAATCGAACGCGATCGACCGCGAGGAATTTGCCCAGCGTCCCCTCGTGCAGAAGCTGGCCGAGTCGATCTTGCGACCGATGTCGCCGGTGCTGTAAAGCAGTGCCGCCGCCGCCCGGTGTGCGGCGGCTACCGCGAAATATTTGAGTGGGCCTGCCCTT
>CAZZWT010000180.1:0-6777 GCA_964657775.1 uncultured Candidatus Methylacidiphilales bacterium
CGGGCTCGACCGGCTCGACTTCCGCCTGGAGGAAATGGATGTGACGAAGAAGGGCGTGCGCACCGTTCACTCCATCACGGGGCGGGGCAAGTGGGATGACGTCCGCCACGAGCAGATTTTCGAGTTCCTCGAGGACGGTTCCATTCGCGTGAGCAATCGCGTCGATCTGGGCAAGAAGATGGAGACCGATCTGCCCCGCATCGGCGTGGTGTGGGCCCTGCCCGCGCCGACCGAAAACGTGCGCTGGTATGGCCGCGGTCCGCTGGAGAATTACTCGGACCGCGTGGCCGCCGCGCCGGTCGGCGTCTACGCCGCCACGGTGGATGAACTCCACGTGCCTTACGTCATGCCGCAGGAAAACGGCTATCGCACCGACGTCCGCTGGGTGGAAATCGGCGATAACCGCGCGGGACTGCGCTTCTCAGGCGAGCCGCTGTTGGGCTTTTCCGCGAGCCACTTCAGCGCGGCCGATCTCTATGCGGCGAAGCACACGATTGATCTCGTCCCGCGCGCGGAAACCCTCCTCAGCCTCGACCTCGCCCAGCGCGGCGTGGGCACCGGCAGTTGCGGTCCGGATACGTTCCCGCAATACCGACTGAGCGGGCATCGGCACACGTTCGCTTACCAGATTTCGACGGCGGAATAGAGATGGCCCACAGCCTTGGGCAACACCCCGGATCCTTGCCTCAAGATCGATCAGCTTTGTCAGGTCGGCCCATTCGCGCCTCGCGCTTCTTCAACCGCACGCCGCAAATCGACGGCATCACCGGCGTTGACCATATTTATCGTCCGTAGAAAACGGACGGTCCGCAAAAAAATCGGAGCGATAGGATTTGAACCTACGACCTCCTGGTCCCAAACCAGGCGCTCTACCAAGCTAAGCTACGCTCCGAGGCGGACCTGCGAAACGCGCAGGCTTACGATCACTATGGGCCGATCGCCCTTCGCGGCAAGCTTCATTTCCCGCGGGGAGGCGGAGGCATCGTTTCCTTCGCCTTGGCCAGGAGGCCCTGCGTCACCGTGTCGCCGGGATTGATCCGCAGCACCTCCTCGAATTGCACCATCGCCTCGCCGGGCCGACCGCGGTAGAGCAAGGCCACGCCGAGATTGCGGTGAGCTTCGTTCAGCGTTGCATCGAGTCGCAGCGCCTTTTGGTATTGCGCGATCGCGGCATCGAGTTGCCCACCGGCCAGCCAGGCATTGCCCAGATTGTTGTTCGCCTCGGCGGAGGCGGGGTCGAGTTCCAGCGCCCGGCGCAGATGCTTCATCGCCTCGACCTTGAAGCCGGCCTGGAAAAGCGCAACTCCCAGGTTGGTCTCGGCCGGTGCGGAGTTCGGGTTGATCGCCAGCGCTTCCTGATACTGCGCCACCCCGTCATTCAGCTCGCCTTTCTGAACCAGCGCCGCGCCGAGACTGACGCGGTAATCGATGTTATCGGGGTCGAGCTCCACGCTGCGCCGGTACCCGATAATCGCTTTCTCGATGTCCCCCTTTTTCTGGAAAGCGCCTGCCAAACCGGAGTAGGCCGCGGCAAAGTGGGGATCGATATTCACCGCTCGTTCATACGCTGCGATGGCCGCGTCGATCTGGCCCTTTTGCAGCAAAACATGGCCCGCGTTGCAGGCGCCCGTGACCAGCGTTGGGGCGACCTTCATGGCTTCCTCGAACGCCGCCAGCGCCTCATCCTGCCGGCCTTGCTGTAAGCGCACGTTGCCGATGTCGACGTAGGCCTCGCCCGAACGGGGATTGAACTTGAGCGCCGTGCGGAACTCCGCCAGCGCGGCCTCCGTTTGGCCTTGCTCCAGGTAAATCACGCCCAGGTTGACATGTGCCTCGGGGTAGGTCGGGTAAACTTCGATCGCCTTGAGATAATGCCGGATCGCCTCACCGGTACGCCCTTCTTTCCCCAGCGCGATGGCGAGGTTTTGGTGCGCCAGCCAACTGTCCGGGTACTCCGCCGCGGTGTGGGCCCAGAGGGTTTCCTCGCTCGTGAAAGTGGCCGCGCGCAGCCAGGTCAACGTCCCCAACCCGAGCCATAACACCGCGGCCAGCCTCGTGCGCCATACCGGCCCACTTTCCCCCAGGCGCGCGAGACCGGCCCCGGCCCAGGCCAGCGGCCCCATGCTGGGCAGGTACTGAAAGTGATCGAAGACCAGCGAGTATTGGAAAATATAATTGTCCAACAAACCGAGCACCGGGACGAGTACGCCGACAAAATAGGCGAAGACCAGGAAGGGCGCTCGGCCCCAAGAATCGCGCTTCCGCCAGAGCAGAAAAAGCGCGACGACGACCGCTGCCACCGGCAACCACGAAGCGATGCTCGTGACGTCGATGTGCCAGCGTGGATAACCGGTCATCACCGGTATCGGCCAGACCAGCTTGCCGAGGTAGAACCAGACCGCGATGCCGGCGGTCGCCACTCGCTCGGCCCACGGGCGGACGAAAGTCGGGTCGATGATCGTGGCCAGAGCGATGCTCTGCGTCCAGAGGGAGAGCAGACTTGCCGCCACGGAAAGCGCGGCAATCGGCGCCACCCGCGCCAGGTTGCGCCAGGCCCAGCGGCCCTCGATCCACCACGCGACGAGGCACAAAACACCGGGCAGGATGACCGTGGAGGACTTAGTCGCCATCGCCAAGGCGGCAGAGAGGAACGTGAGGACGTAATGCCACGGCGCCGGCTCGTCGCTGCTCAACCACCGAATGAATGAGAGAATCGCCAGCAAAAAGAAGAGCCCCGATTGCGTGTTCTTCAACTCCGAGACCCAGGCCACCGACTCGACATTGACCGGGTGCAGCGCCCATAACCCCGCGCCCAGCCAGGCGCCGTCCACCCGCAAGGCCAGCAGGACGCGCCAGAGGAGCACCGCGCACAGGCTATGCTGCAGCACGTTGACAAGATGATACGGCAGCGGCGCCAGCCCCCACAGCGCGTGCTCGATCCAAAACGTGGTGAACGCAAGCGGGCTGATGTCGGCCGCGCTCGAGGTCCAGATCGCCTTCAGGCCCCGCAAGTCGTCGAGGTAGGGATTGTGCTCAATGTAGGCCCGGTCGTCCCAGACAAAGCCCGCGTGCCACACCGGCAGGTAGGCCAGGAAAACGGCGGCCATCAGGGCCATTGCGCCGAACCACGCCGGCAGCCCCGCTCCGCCTCCCGGCACCTTCGTCGATCGTTTCATCATGCCCTCCCGCCGACAATGGACACTTTCCCTCACCGGAAAAGCAGATACTGTTTCTCCAACCGATGAGATTTTTACCCGCAGCCCTCCTCGGCCTTCTCGCCTCGAGCTTCCCGGCCCTGACCCGCGCACAGGAAACAAACGCGCCCGCGGCCCCGCCCCCGGTCACCCATGTCGCCACCCTCACCGCCGCCGACTTGCGCGAGTATGAATCGCAGCCGCTCGCCGTCCAAAAGCTGATCGACCACGCGCTCAACCTGACCACGCGAAACCTGGGCTATCGCTATGGCTCGTCCGATCCAGCCAGCGGCGGCATGGATTGCTCCGGCACCGTCTATTTTCTGCTGCGCGACGCGGGGCTGGACGACGTGCCGCGCGACGCCAGCGGGATGTACCAATGGGTCTGGCAAAACAGCCGTTTTCTCGCCGTCACCAGCTCCAACCCCGACACGTTCGAGCTCGCGCCGCTGAAACCGGGCGACCTGCTTTTCTGGACCGGCACCTACGACGTGAAGCGCGATCCGCCGGTGACGCACGTGATGATCTATCTCGGCATCAATCGCCATACGAACCGGCGCGTCATGGTCGGCGCGAGCGAGGGGCGGCGGTTCAACGACCAGTCGATGTATGGCGTCAGCGTGTTCGATTTTACGCTCCCGCGCGCCAAGGCGGGCGACAGCGGCACGGCGCGCTTCATTGGTTATGGCGCGGTGCCGGGACTCCAGGCCGGAAGGTAAAGGGCGCAGGCCCTGGCGCCGGTACGGTTGCGCGAGCCCGCGGGACCGCCGGTGGTGACGCCTGCGTGATTTTTGCCGTCGGCCCCGCTCCATTGAAGTCCCAATAAAATTTCCGAAATCCCTTTTGCACAAACGCAGTCCCTAGTACAAACTTCGCACCCGAACAAATTCGACCATGAGTGACCGCTTGAAAGCCTACGCCCGCGCCGGAGTTGACGTTGACCTTGGAAACAAGGTGAAGGCCGGTCTGCCCCAACTGCTGAAGTCCGCGGACCGCCCCGAAGTGCTGGGCAAGGTCGGCGGGTTTGGCGGCCTCTTCAGCGCCTCCTTCCCGAAGATGAAGGAGCCCGTTCTCGTCGCCAGCATCGACGGCGTCGGCACGAAGCTGAAGGTGGCCGTGCTGATGAATCGCCACGACACCATCGGCGAGGACCTGGTCAACCATTGCGTCAACGACATCGCGGTGCTCGGCGCGGAGCCATTGTTTTTCCTCGATTACATGGCCTCCGAGCGGCTCGACCCGTGGCGCTTCGAGCAGCTCATGGCCGGCATGGTGCGCGGTTGCAAGAAGGCCGGTTGCGCGTTGATCGGCGGCGAGACGGCGCAAATGCCCGGCATTTACCACGGCTCGGATTACGATCTCGTCGGCACCATCGTCGGCGTCGTCGATCGGGCCAAGATCATCGATGGCAAAACCATCCGCCCCGGCGATGTCGTCATCGGCCTGCCGTCCTCCGGCCTGCACACGAACGGCTTTTCGCTGGCGCGCGAGATTCTGTTCAACCAGCTGGAGTACCGCATCGAGGCCCGGCCCAACGGCATGCGCGGCTCGCTCGGCGACGAGTTGCTGCGCACCCACGTCCTTTATCTCCCGCTCATCCGCAAAGTGCGCGCGGCGCTCAAGATCAAGGGCATCGCCCATATCACCGGCGGCGGGTTGATCGATAATATCCCCCGCGTCTTGCCGGAGGATGTGAACGCGGAGATCCAGCTCGGTACGTGGACTGTTTCGCCGCTCTTCCAGATGCTGGCCCAGGCGGCGCGGATCAAGGACGAGGAACTGCACCAGGTCTTCAACATGGGCATCGGCATGGTCTTCATCGTCGCCGCCCGGGATGCGGACCAGGCGCTGAAGCTGACGCGCGGCAAGCTGATCGGCCGGATCGTGCCGGGCGAGCGCAAAGTCGTCCTGAAGGAGCCGGTCAAGAAGTCGGCGAAGAGATAAGCGAGCGTTTGGCCGAGGTGTCGCGCCAGACGAGGCCTCTGCGAAAATCGGATTTCCGGCCGGGGGCGCTGCAACGAGTTCCGGGCTGCCCGAAATCACCAAAAGAAAAGCCGGCTTGGACTCGCGTCCAAACCGGCTTTTAAATTTTCGTCCCTGCTTAGAGACTAGAGGGAAAAGCTTCCCCAATAGTTCAGCTTGGGCTCCTTCGCCTTGCGGCGACGCTTCTCGCTGGGCTTTTCGTAATTGCGACGCGTGCGCGCCTCGCGCAACGTGCCTTCACGATCCAGCTTCTTCTTGAGACGTCGCAATGCCTTGTCGACGGACTCACCTTTTTTTAGTCGTACTTCGCTCAACTTAATTCACCTCGATCCATTTTTGTTTGTCCGCGAGACCTAGAGTCTCCGGACAAGCATTGTACGGTCGTTAGGCCTTGTGTCAAAGAAATGATGCAACTAATATACCATCAATGACTTGCACTTGAATCAGGCAACTCCGTCAGTGGCTTTGCGCCCAGTTCATGGATCATAAAGCTCCAAACATCGGTCCCGTATTCGATCGATTTGGAGACCTGATCGCCGCCGGTGTGACCGCTCTGCGTCTCTACGCGCAGCAAAATCGGCTGCGGACTGCTCGTCGCCGCCTGCAACTCCGCCGTCATCTTGAACGCATGCATCGGCGCCACGCGATCGTCATTCTGCGGCGTGCAAAAAAGAACCGCGGGATACGCCGTCCCCTTCCTCACATTGTTATAAGGCGAGTAGCCGCGCAGCACCTTGAACTGCTCCTCCACTTCCGGCGAACCGTATTCCGGAATCCAGGTCTTGCCGCCGCCGTAGAGCGTGAAGCGCGTCATGTCCAGCAACGGCGCCTCGCACACCGCCGCGCGAAAGAGATCGGGCCGCTGCGTGATGACCGCGCCGACCAGCAACCCGCCATTCGATCCGCCGCGCACCGCCAGCCGCTCCGCCTTGGTGTAACCCGAGTTGATCAGGCACTCCGCCGCGCCGATGCAGTCATCGAACACGTTCTGCTTCTTCAGCAGCATGCCGTTCTGGTGCCACTCTTCGCCAAACTCGCCGCCGCCGCGCAGGTTCACAATCGCGAAGCCGCCGCCCGCCTCCAGCCACGGATAGTACCCGGCCTTGAATCCCGGCAGCAGGCTGATATCGAACCCGCCGTAGCCATAGAGCATGAACGGTGTGCTGCCATCGTAGGGCATGTCCTTGCGATGCACGATGAACATGGGAATCTGCGTGCCGTCCTTGGAGGCGAACCACTTTTGCTCCGCCATGTAGGGCGATGGATCGACCGGGAACTTGATCGCGGCCCAGAGCGTCGACTTGTCGTCGGTGACGCTGGATTGGAAAATCTCCGGCGGCTGGATGAAGTTCTCGAAGTCGTAGAAGAGCTCGTCGTGCTCAGGAGATCCACCTGCGCCGGCCGTGCCGATGCCCGGCAGCGCCAGGTTGCGGATGAGCTTGCCGTCCAGGTCGAGGATTTCGACCTTGCTCATGATGTTCTCCGTGCCGTTGAGCACCAGCTTATCGCCCACCACGGAAACGTCGGAAATGACCAGCGTCGGCGATTCGGGGATGATTTCCTTCCACTTCGCGCGGCTCGGGTCATCGAGGCTGACCTT
>CAZZWT010000181.1:0-6772 GCA_964657775.1 uncultured Candidatus Methylacidiphilales bacterium
ATATCAACCTATTTTCAAATATTTTGAACGTTATCCTAGAGTCAACCTCTACTAGAGAATGTTTTCGACGAAGCCTTGCATATGTTCCCGCGTCTGGCGCGGGTATCGTTCCATGACCACTCATTCACGCGCAAACCGCCTCGGCTCTGGCACGTGCACGAGTGAATGTCTCCGCGCCTGATACGCCATCGAGCACTGCCGCAAGCCTTGGACTGCAGCCGCAAGTCGATCAACGTTCACCCGGTCGAGTCGGCCCTCCACGGCTGCTCCACGGTCTCCATTGGCAACGACGGAAAGGCGGCGGCGGCGTCTTTGCCGGGTAAAAGAAAGATCGACCCGGCAAGGTTGGCAAAACGGATTTTATGTCCGCGGCTCTGGCAAAAGTTGCCTAGCTATCAGACACTTGGACAGTTTTGTCGATGTCGGTCCGCATAGAAATGATCGTGACCGCACTTTCTTTTTCACCGTCAGTAGGCCTTTTCTGCGCTATGACAGGCCATAAGGTTGTAAATACGTGTGTTCGCATTTCAGAGGTGTTCGTCCTATAAGGAACCGTCATCCAGCGACATTGCACGCCCCGCCCGTCTTCACCGCTGAGCCCCGGCGCCTCTTCCCGCGTGTTACCGGTAAATCGCTGGCACAGGTATCGCTAATGAGGAAGCTCATCTATGGAGCGACCCGCCAGCCTACTCGACCTGATTTTCGCCGTGGGCGACCGGATGGACCGGTACATCCCGGCCAACCTAGCGGTTGATCCCGAATCATTTCGGCGCGCCCGGCTGATCGTGCGCTTCGGCCTGCTCGGCTCGATCTTCGGGTTTGTGTACACCCTCTTTTATCTGGCGCTGGGTCATTACTGGGGCGCAGCCATCGTCATCGGGTGTACAGTGGGCATCGCCATCACGCCTTCCCTGATGTTCTGGCGGAATTCGACCGAACCGGCGGGCCATTTCTTCGCGTTTGTGCTTACGGCCGGCTTCGTGTCGCTCTGCGGCTGCGAGGGTGGTGTCCACGGTCACGCGCTGGCCTGGCTGGTCAGCGTACCGCTTTGCGCTTTGCTGCTGCTGGGCCAGCGCGCCGCTGTGTTGTGGCTGGCGCTCGCTTTCTTGGCCGCCAGCCTCATCGTCGGTTGCGACATGGCGGGCATCACGCTGCCGACGACGTATCCGGCCCAGTGGGAAGGGCTCATTTCCGCCGCCGGCTATCTGGGCCTCGTGATATTCATGTCGATGCTCGGCCTCATTTTTGAAAGCGGCCGCGCCAAGGCCTACGCCCGCATGCAGGAGGCGCTCGATGAATTGCGCGGCAAGAACGAGCAACTCACGGTACTGCACCAGGAAAAGGTCGAGTTCATGGGGATCGCCGCGCATGACCTGAAAAACCCGCTACAAGTCATCATGGCCAGCGGCGAGATGATGAAGGATGTCGATGATCCCAGCATGCTCAAGGACATGACCGAGATGATCATCAAGGCCTCGCAGCGGATGCATCGCCTGATTAAAGATCTGCTCGACGCCAACGCGATCGAGGAAGGCCGCTATGCCGCGAAAATCGAGCCGTGCGACATGGGCCCGCTCGTCAGCCAGATTACCGGGCAAAATCTTTTCGCGGCGAAGGCCAAGCAGATCGATATTCGCCTCGGCGTGAACAAGGATCTCATTGTCCGCACCGACTCGTCCGCGGTGTTGCAGATTCTGGATAATCTTGTTTCCAACGCGGTGAAGTATTCACCGAAGAACAGCACCATCCACGTGCACCTCGTGCCGGAGAAGGGCCATGCCCTGGTGTTGGTGCGTGACGAGGGACCCGGCATCAGCGACGAGGACCAGAAGAAGCTCTTCGGGAAGTATTGCCGCCTCACCGCGCAGCCGACCGGGGGGGAATCGTCCACCGGCCTGGGCCTGTCGATCGCCAAGCGGCTTGCGCAGCAGCTCGGCGGCGACATCCTTTGCCGCAGCGCGCTGGGCGCGGGGACGACGTTCACGTTCCGCCTGCCGCTCATGCTTGCGAACCGGCCGGAAAGCCCGGCTGGCGTGGCCGATATTTTGCGCGAGCAGGCGGTGCTGGTCTCTCACCGGAACTAGGGCCTTTTCAGGTCGAAAACGGGGCGGCTTCCCTTTAAGATTCCCCCGATTCGGACGAGGTGTCTAAATTCGTTCCGGAGTCGTACCGATAACGAAGAAGATGATGTCTTGCCACCGCCCGATTGCATCCTGTCTTTGCCTGGGCGTTGTCGCCAGCCTTGCCCTTGGCGCGCGGGCCAACGGCATTTATAACAACGGCATCGGCGCGCGGTCGATGGCAATGGGCGGCGCGGATGTCGCGTGGGCTGCGGATCCCCTCGGCGCGATGGGCGTGAACCCCGCCGGTCTCGCCTTCATCCCCACGCCAGAATTGACCCTCGGCCTCGAAGGCGGATTCGTCAGCGGCCACTTCGACAAGCCGGGCGTTTCCAGCGGCGACCTCGATTCCAACCCGGCCGCGATTCCGTTGGGCGCGTTCGGCCTGCCGGTGGGAAAATGGCCTGTCGTCGTCGGCCTCTCCTTCGTGCCCGAATCGACCGACCTGGTGAATTGGCATTACCCCGACCCACCCAGCGCGGGCGGCGTTTCCTATGGCTACCAGCAAAATCGCGCGGAGATCGTCAACCTGCGCTCCGCCATCGGCATCGCGGGACAGGTCAATCCGCAACTCTCCTTCGGCGCCAGCGTGGGCTTGATCTATAATAAGAACGAGTTGACGACGCCCTATCCCTTCCAGAATCTCGAGCCCAGCGCCGGCGCCGATGGCGCGAAGACGCTGCTCAATCTCCAGACCGAGGGCCTGGGCTGGGACGCGCAGGTCGGTGTTATTTATAAGGCGACGCCCGACCTCCAATTCGGCATTTCTTACGAGAGCCCGACGACCATCGCCTCGACCGGAGACGCCTCGGGCAACCCGAGCGCGCAATTCGGTGGTGCGAACCTGCCCTTCCACTACGATGCCAGCGTGACGAACACGCTGCCGCAGCAGGTGCGCGCGGGCGTGTCGTGGAAGTTCCATCCGCAATGGCGCGGGACGGTCCAGCTTGACTGGATCGATTGGGCGGATGCGTTTGGCCATCTTCCGCTCAGCTTCAAGAACGGGAGCAATCCGACGGTCAACAGCGTGCTGGGCCAGAGTTTCTCCGACAACATTCCGTTGAACTGGAAAAGCGAATTTGTTTACCGCGTCGGTTTTGAATATGACGTGAACGAAAACCTCGCGCTGCGTTGCGGCTATTGTTACGGCAACAGCCCGGTGCCGGCCTCGACCCTGACGCCATTGAACGCCGCCATTTTGGAAAACACCTTCACCTGCGGCGTGGGCTATCACTGGAAGCAGTACCAGTTCGATTTCGGCTACCAGTACGATCTGCCCTCGGTGCAGAATATCGGGACGAGCGGCCTGCTGTCGGGCGAGTACTCCAACAGCACGATCAAAATCAGCGCGCACCAATTCGCCCTTTCGGCGACTTATCATTTTTAGCGGCGCGCACCGCAACGCACTTTCGCTTGGGCAAAAGCGTGATAAGCTAGCGTTCGAGGAGGCCCCGCCATGAACGCAACCGAGAAACACGAAGACGACGAGCAATTTTACCGCGATACGGAAAGTGTCGCTTTTTACAAGCTGAACGACCGCCAACTTGGCATGCTGGAACCGCTGGGCCAGCGCAAGACGCTGCGCAAGGGCGAGTACGCCTACAAGGCGGGACAGCGCGACTTCGGCCTGACCATTGTCCTGAGTGGCGGGCTCGAGGTTATCGAGACGCGCGATGGGATCGAGCAGGTGCTGGCCACGCCCGGGCCGCGCGATTTCGTCGGCGACGTTTCCATGTTGCGTGGAACTTCGTCGTTGGCCAGCGCGCGCGGCGCCGCCGAGTCGTCCGAGATACTCGTCATCGGCGCGACGGAGTTCAAGCGGGCGATGGCCGAATTTCATGAGGTGAGCGAGCCGATGGTCCGCGCCTTCATGGTGCGGCGCGAGCGCTTGATGCGCGACACGGAGTTTACCGGGTTCCGCATCGTCTCGGAGGCCAAGTCGCGCGACGGAAACCAGCTTGACGATTTCCTCGATAAAAATCACGTCCCACATCGGGTCATTCGCTATGAGAGCGAGGAGGGGCGCGCGCTGTGCCAGCGGCTGAATGTGAATCGGCGCGACCTGCCCATTTTAATCGATAGCAATGGCTACCCCCTGCGCCGGCCCTCGCTGCGTGAGGTGGCGCAAGTCGCGGGGCTGCTGCGTCCCTTGGTCGAGCACGGCGAGACCGAATATCTCTGCGATCTGGCCATCGTCGGCGCGGGCCCTGCGGGGTTGGCCGCGGCGGTCAATGCGGCCTCGGAAGGACTGCGGACCGTGGTGATGGAAAGTTACGCGCCCGGCGGCCAGGCGGGATCGTCGTCGCTGATCGAGAATTTCTTCGGCTTTCCCACCGGCATCAGTGGCGGCAACCTGACCAGCAATGCGCAACTGCAGGCGTTCCGCTTCGGCGCGAAGTTTTCCACACCCTCGCAGGTGCTGTCGCTCGCGTTCGCGGAGGGCGACTATGGCGCCGAGCTCCACGTCGAGGGCTGCCCGGCGACGCTACGCGCCAAGCGGGTCTTGATCGCCACCGGCGCGGAGTACAACCGCATCGATGCGGAAGGTCGCGAGGATTTCGACGGGCTGGGCGTTTACTATGCGGCCACGGCGATGGAATCGCGGCTTTGTCGCGGCGCAACCGTGGTGGTGGCCGGCGCGGGAAATTCCGCGGGCCAGGCGGCGATGTTCATGTCGGAATCGGCGCAGAAGGTGATCCTCGTCATCCGGGGCGACGATTTGAACAAGAGCATGTCGAGCTACCTGTCGCGGCGCGTGGAAACGAAGGACAACATCGAGATTTTGCGCTCGACCGAAATTCGCAAGATGATGGGGCGCGATCGGCTCGACTCGATCGAGATCGAAAACACCAAGACGGGCGAGAAGCGCACGATCGCAGTCTGCGCCGTGTTCTCGATGATCGGCGCCAAGCCGTGCACGAACTGGCTGCCGCCGGAAATCGAGCGCGACGAAAAAGGCTTCATCAAGACCGGGTTTGCCGTGGCGAATGCGCCCGCTTGGAAGGCGCTCGGGCGCGTGCCTGGGACGCTGGAAACGAGCCGACCGGGGATTTTTGCCGCAGGCGATGTGCGCTCCGGTTCGGTCAAGCGCTGCAGCGCCGCCGTCGGCGAAGGCAGCATGGCCGTCGAGGGAATTCACACCTCGCTGGGAACGTACGCTTAAAAGGTCGGCGGCGCAGGAAATGTCCTTCGGCCCGAGCTGATGGTCGGGTCTTGGGAACTGACGAAGAAGCACCGCGCGGGTGCGGGGCCTACTTCTTCGTGAAGCGCGTGGCCAGCGCGAACCCGAGCATAATCGCCCCAAAAGCGAGGAGGATGAGTCCCCACCACAGGTTGATATTGGTGCCGAGCGACGCGTGGTACATGGCCGTATCGGAGCCGGTGCAGAGGCCGTAAATGGCCATTAAACCGCCGATGAGCGTGAACATCATTCCAATTGGGAGGCGAATATCGAGGCCCATAATTTTTTCTTTCTACCAGAAGTAAACGTTAAGGAGGAGACAGCACACGAGCAAGACCGAGCCGAGAAAACCGGGCGAGGCGAAGAACGACTGGTTGGGCTCGCGGACTTTTTCGGTCAGCGAGTAGACCAGGCCTTTCAGCTCGTCGTCGCTCTTGGTGCGGCGGGTGGCCAGCGAGATGGCGATAGTGAGGAGCAGGCAGCTCGAGAAGGCCGCGATGGCGAGCCAGAAGTTGCGCGCCATGTCGCTAGGGAAAGTCGTGAGCACGGCCAGGGCGCCGCCCTTGATCAAGCCCGGCTCGTTGCCGGCGGCGATGGTGAAAAGATGGACCGCGCCGGACATGCACGTGCCGCCGACAAGGCCGAAGAAGGCGCCGTGGCTCGTGGTGCGCTTCCAGAACATGCCGAGCAGGAACGTGGCGAAGAGCGGCGCGTTGACGAAGCCGAAGACGAGCTGGACGATGTCCATCGCGTTGGGAAATTCCTTGGCCACGAAGGCGCAGGCAATGCTGAGCGCGATGCCGACCACGGTGATGACCTTGCCCATCCAGACGTAGTGCGAGTCGTCGCGATTTGGCGCGAGGTAGGCCTGATACAGATCGTAGGTCCACACGGTGTTGAAAGCGGTGACGTTGCCGGCCATGCCCGACATGAACGAGGCGAGCAGCGCAGTCAGGGCCAGACCCATGAGGCCGGGCGGACAATACTTCTTGAGCAGCGAGAGGATGATGCCGTTGTAGTCGGTGTCGGTGACCGTGTCCTGCAGACCGTCCGCGATTTTGTCGTCGCTGAGAGAGCCGGCGCCGGTCTCTAGCGCGGCGAGCTTGTCCGCGTTAAGATTCTGGTGCAGAAGTGCGCCGACGGCGGCAGCGCCCTTGCCCTGCTTCACGGCAGCGATGGCATCCGCACCGGCCGTGATCTGCACCGGCGGCAGCCGATAGCCATCCGTGCCCTTCGAAGCCAAACCCACTGCGATCATGCCGGGCAGGATGACGAGAACCGGGAAGAGCATCTTCGGCACGGCGGCGATGAGCGGCGTGCGGCGCGCGGCGGACATGTCCTTTGCCGCCATGGCGCGCTGGACGACGAGGAAGTTCGTGCACCAATAACCGAACGAGAGCACGAAGCCGAGGCCGAAGACCATGGCGAAGACATCGACGCCCATCGGATTTTGCGCCGGCCCGGCGACGAT
>CAZZWT010000182.1:0-5293 GCA_964657775.1 uncultured Candidatus Methylacidiphilales bacterium
GCCCGCCAGCTTCAAGAAGCTGAAGGAAATGGCGCTGGGCCGCAAATAAGGTCACGATGAAAAAGCCGATCCTTGAGGAAGTGACATGTCCCCACTGTGGGGAAACGCAGAGCGAGCCGGGAGGCGTGATTTCCACCAATTGCCGCGCCTGTGGCCGGTATTTCAAGCTGGGCGCTGCGCGGGAGCAGCGTGCCGCCCGCGCGCCGAAAGCGAATCGGGAAGTCTTTTGCGTCAAGTGCGGCGCGCCGAACTTGGTGGCGAGTGCGGCGCTTTCGACCCAGTGCATCAAGTGCAGCCACTATCTCGAGTTGGGAGACAAGATTGTCAAGGGCAACCAGACCGGGAAATTGTACGCCTACGACGACGTGATTTTTGCCGAAGGCTGCTCTTTCAAGGGACTGGAAGCGACGGGACGACGCATGGAGGTCCGGGGCAAAGTATTCAGCAAGCTGCGCGCTATGGAAGAAATCGTGGTCATGGCAGGCGCGCAGGTTGCGGGTGAATTATATGCGCTGACTGTGAAAATCGAACGGGGTGCCACGGTGAAGGTGCAGACGCTGGAATGCGCGCGGTTGCTGGTCAGTGGCGAGGTGGAGATTGCCGGAGCGCTGACGGCCTCGGAAATCATTTTGAGCGACGGAGCGACTTTTTCGGGGCGATTGCATATTCCCGAAGCCAAGTTGAACATCGAGGCAGGCGTGAGTGCTCAGTTCGATGCGATTGCCTGTGACGAGATGACCGTGGGTGGCCAGGTTAAACTAGCCACGTCGCTTCATGCTGAGAAGATCACGGTGTTGAACGGTGGCACCCTGAATTCCCCGAATCTCCGGGCGGCCAGCATTAATGTCAGCATGGGAGGATCACTGCAAGGCCGGATCGAAAAGTATGTTCCCCGGGAAAAAACACCGGCAAAACTGAAGCCCGAGCCGGAAGAAGCCAAGCCGTCTCCAAATTGATTTCCCTTACAGAGGTGCAGGTCCGTGCGGATCAATAATGGGAAAAAGGAGCTTGAACTTCGTGCCTTGTCCAAGTTTGGACTCGACCTGCACCTTGCTGTTGTGGTTCTCGAGGATTTTTTTGACGATGGCCAAGCCGATGCCGGTGCCGGATTCCTTGTAGGTCAGGAAGGGCGCAAAGAGATTGGCGATTTGTTCCTGTGACATGCCTTGGCCATTGTCTTTTACGCTGAGGGCAAGGTGGGGCTTCTCATCGAAATCCTCCAGCACGGCGCTAAGGCGGAGCGAGCCTCCGTTAGGCATGGCCTGCGCCGCGTTGAGAATGAGGTTGAGCAGGACTTGTTCTACCTGCGGTCGGTCGGCCCGAAAGGGCGGCAGATTTTCGGCGACCGAGCTGCGGACCTCAATGCCTTGTTGCAGAAGCTTGTGGCGCGTGAGTAGAAAGACATCGTCGATGAGTTGCTGCGCATGGACAGCTTCCTTGATCGGCTCGGAGGAGCGCGCGAAAGTGAGAACCTGGTCGAGAATGCGATTCATTTGCCGCATTTTCTCGCTGATCAATTCGGCATCGCGCTGGGAGGTCGCATCCAGCGGCAGGGTTTCGACCAGCGCATGGAAAAGCATCTGCATCACGGTGAGCGGATTGCGGATTTCGTGCGCGATTTCCGCGGCGAGCAGGCCGAGCGCGGAGAGACGTTCACTGGCGCGGAGTTTTTCCTCCATGTCGACGACGCGGGCGAGGAGGCGGCCTTTTTCGATGGCAACGGCGGAAAGGTCGGCCAGCGTGGTCAGCAGTTTGATTTCGTCGTTGGAGAAGCGATGACGCTGCTGGGTATAGACGGTGAGGACACCGAAGGCCTTCTCGCCGAAAATCAGCGGCGCGGCGAGCATGGAGACCAGGCGTTCCTTGCGGGCGATGTCGGTCTGTATGTAGCCCTCTTCCCGAACGACGTCGACGACGGGGACAGGCTTGCGGTGCTTGAGTACGCTGCCGAGCAAGGAGTCGTGCGTGCCGAGGTTGGGCTTTTCCCGATAGAGCTTGGTACCGCCATGGCAGGCGCGCAGGACCAGTTCCGAGCCGTCGTCATTGAGAAGAAACACAGAACAAAGGCGCGCCTTCATCAGGCGAAAAGTCTGCTCGGTGATCTGTTCGAGAATCTCGTCGAGATTGGTCTCGGAAATGATCATCTGCGCGATGTCGACGAGGCTGGTAAGCTGACGACTCTTCAGGCGCAACTGGTCAATTTCCCAGGCGAGCTCGAGCCACTGGGCGGCTTCAGAAGCCATGTCGATGAGGCGCGCTTCGTCCGTGGCGCTAAAGGCGTTGATCTTGGTCGAATCGACATTGAGCAGACCTACAACCTGGCCGCGCATCTCGACGGGCACGGCCATTTCGGAGCGGACCTTGGCGTTGATGGAGACGTAGCGCTTTTCCTTGCGGACATCGCCGGTGCGCAGGGGCTTGCCGGTGGTGGCGACCCAGCCGGTGATGCCTTCGCCGGGTTTCAGCTTCACTTTTTTCGCGCGTTCACTGAGGCCGTGACCCGCTTCGATGTCGAGCAAGCCCGTATTGGGATTGATCAGGATGAAGGAGCCCGAATCGGCGCGGGTGGACCGCACGGTCGCCGCGAGAATGCGATCGAGAGCTTTCTGCGGATGCAGCAACGTGCGCAGATCGCGGCGACGCAAATCGGCGAACAGCGTGGCTCTCGATATCTTCTTTTTCATAAGGCGATGCGTTGGCGAACTTCGGTAGTCAGCGTGGCGAGGACTTCCTCGGATACAATTTTATTTCCATCGGCATCGCAAAGATAAAACGTATCGAGGGCAGCTCCCTTTTCCGTGGTGATGCGCGAAGAAACAAGTTTCAACTTCAGGTCGGCGATGGCGCAGGCAATGCGGTAAAGGAGACCGGGATAATCGGCGGTCTGCACATCGAGCAGGGTATAGGTGCGGGAGGCATGCTGGTCAACGGAGACCCGGGTGGGCAACTCGGAGGCGTCATAGGCCGGAAAGCGGGGCTTGGCGGCACGGCGCGCAAAGGCGGAGTTGAAGTCGAATTGCTCCATGCCCATGGCTTGAAAAAGAATTTTCTCAAAAGCGGCGCGGTCACGCGGATCGGAGACGGCCTCGAGCCGCTCGGTGGCGACGTAATAGGTCTCGATGGCAATGTCGTCGGCGCGGGTATAAATATCGGCCTTGAGAATGGTGAGGTCGCAAGCGGCGAAGGAACCGGTAATACGGGCGAAGAGATAGTCGCGGTCCCAAGTGACGATCGTGACTTCGGAATGGCCCTGCTCGGGAAAGTGGCGCCAGTGGACGACGGGGTGAAGCGAGGCGTCGTCGTGAGTGATCTGGTACTTGAGGAAACCGTGGACAATGCTGATGTGCTCGCGGATCAAGTCCTCCGACATGGACTCGAAGTAAGCAGGAGGGAGGTTTTCGAAATGCGCGACAATTTCACCCGGATCGAACTGGCGGTCGAGGTTCTTGAGAATGCGATGCTGGATATCAAACCGGGCCTGTTCCGCCATGGCCACGAATTCAGTGATGCCGCTCAGGGCACTGGTGGTGCGGCGGTAAAGTTGCCAGAGCAGCAGGTCCTTCCAGTCGGAATAGCTGCGGGTGGCGCCGGTGCCCTGCGTATCGGCGAAGGTCAGCAGCATGAGCATGTCGAGTCGCTCCTGGGTCTGGACGATGCGGGCGAACTCGATGATGGTTTCCTCGTTCTCAAGATTTTTGCGGCGTGCGATCTCGGACATGGTGAGGTGATGGTCGACGAGAAAGACGAGATTGGAGAGATCGGTGCCGGTGATGCGCATGCGTCGGGCGACGCGTACGGCATTGACGGCACTGGCCTCGGCGTGGCGGCTGGCGTTGTCGGACTTGCCGGTATCGTGAAGCAGCATCGCGAGATAAAGGATGTGAGGCCGGGGAATGTTCTGAAGAATGCCGCGATATTTGGAAAAAGGCGGTTCCTGGGCATCAATGATCCGGTCCAGCATCTCGATGCAGACGAGGGTATGCTCATCGGCGGTATAGCGATGAAAGAACTCATGCTGAACGAGACAGGTGAGCGGGCGGAACTCCGGAAAGAAGCGGCCGAGAAAACCGATTTCATGCATGGCCCGCAGGGCGCGACCAACCTGGCCTTTGCGCGAGAGAATGGCGAGGAGCGTTTCGCGTACCGCCGTCTGGTAGATAAAACGGCGATTGATCATGTAGAGGCGGCGGCGCAGGCGAAGCTTCAAATCGGCGGCCAGCACGGCGTTGTGTTGCTGGGCGAGAAGGAAGACGCGGACGAGGCGAAGCGGGTCGTCGCTGAAATGGGTGGTGGCCGGAAGATCCAGCTCGCCATGCTCCAGAATGAAGCCGTCGATCTCTTCCCGACGGCTGGCCTGAAAAGGAAGGAAAGCCCACTTGGCCGGTTTTTTGCTGCTGCCGCATAGCCGGTCGCTAAGGGTGTTGCCGAGATTGTAGAGAAGCGAGGTGTGTTCGTAATAATCCCGCATGAAAGCCTCCATACGGCGGAGGATGGTGCGGTGTTGGTAGCCGAGCGTGCCTGCCATCACACCCTGAAGGCGCAGTGTGAGGACATCGCCGGAGCGTTTCTGCTGGTAATGGAGTTCCGTCCGGATACGGAGAAGAAAATCGTAGGCACGGTCGAGTTGTTTGCGTTCTGTGGCGGTGAGAAACTGGGCGTCGACAAACTGCTGGGTATTGGACAGGCCGCGTTTGACTTTGCCGATCCAGATCAAATTCTGGTAATCGCGCAGGCCTCCGCAGCCGTTCTTCACGTTTGGTTCCTGGAGAAACGGCGTATTGCCGGCTTTCTCGTGGCGCTCCCGTTGATCGGCCACGCGCCAATCCAGGAACTCCTTTTCCGATCCATGAAGACATCGGCGTTCAAAGGTGCGCTCGAATTCGGTGAAAAGCGATTCGTCGCCGCCGAGGTAACGGGCCTCGAGCAACGAGGTCTTCGTGCGGAGATCTCCTTTCGCCTGGTTGACGAGTTCCTGCATGGAGCGGGTGGCGTGACCGACTTGAAAGCCGATGTCCCAGAGCATGTAGAGGATGTTCTGGACGATGTCGTTGACCTGCGCCGTGTTCTTGGCGGTGTCGCTGGGATAGAGGAACAGGATGTCGATGTCGCTGTAGGGATTGAGTTCGCCGCGCCCGAATCCGCCGACGGCCAGCAGGGCGATGCGGGGCGCTTTGTCCATATGCGAGCGCAGATGCGTCTCCCAGGCATTGGTCCAGAGATGGCGAAGCATGACGCTGATGACGTCCGCACGTTTCTGGCAAAGATCGCGCCCGCCTTCGCCGTGGGTGTGCTC
>CAZZWT010000182.1:5303-6738 GCA_964657775.1 uncultured Candidatus Methylacidiphilales bacterium
TCAAAAAGCGACGATAGATATCGAGAAGGTCAGTCGGGCGCAAATGGGACTGATGGACCAATTCGCGCTCGGCATGTCGCAAAACCTTTTCTAGATGGACCGGCATCGGATGAAAGTAAGCAGGCTGGCGAGGCAATTCAATGGGTAAGTCAGAGGTGCTTTTCAAAAGCCTGAAAAGGCCTAGGGTTGGAGAATGCCTTTACTTGGATTGAACATCGACCATGTGGCCACTTTGCGCCAAGCCCGTTACCGGGGCTGGAAAAGGGGACTGCCGCCCGAGCCGAACGTTCTCGAGGCTGCCCGGGTGGCCGAGCATGCGGGAGCGGATGCGATTACATTGCATCTCCGGGAGGACCGCCGCCATATCCAGGATGCCGACGTGCGGGTGGTGGCCCGTGCCATCGATATTCCGCTCAATCTCGAAATGGCGGCGACCCCGGCCATGACGCGCCACGCTCTGTTGAGCAAGCCTGAGGAGGTCTGCCTCGTGCCAGAAAGCCGCGAGGAAGTGACCACCGAGGGGGGGCTGGATGTGGTCGCGGAAGAACGTCGATTCAAGGGAGTCGTGCACAAGCTCCGTGCCGCAAAAATCGAAGTCAGCGCCTTCATCACCGCAGACCTGGACCAGGTGGAAGCGGCACATCGTGTCGGCGCGCATTGCGTGGAACTGCACACGGGTACCTATGCGAACACGTTGACTCTGCGAGATCGCCGCAAGGAACTGGCCCGTCATGCGCGCGCGGCGGCCTTTGCCCATGATCTGGGTTTGAAGGTTAATGCGGGGCATGGCCTGCACTACACGAATGTGCGTGAATATCTGGAGGATGTGCCGCACCTCGACACCTTAAACATAGGGCACTCCATTATTTCCCGAGCAATTTTTGTCGGTCTCGATCGTGCGGTGCGGGAGATGCGGGAACTGCTTTCGTCCCGTGGCATTGCGCCGAGCGCAGAGTAATTTTACAGCCCACGCAACTGGGCGGAGGCCTTCACGCTGGGTTGAAGCCAGGTGTGGGCTGGCATGGCACCATCAATCGGTGCCGGGGCGAGGTCGCTCTGATATTTATTCTGGATGCGGGTGTAGAGTGCCTCGCTGGTCTGCGTGGAATTACGGGCCAGCAGCGCGATCTGCTGGTCGAGAAAAAGTGCCATGGATGTCGACTTGAAATTGACGCGGGGAACCAGCGCCTGGTCGAGCGCTTCATAGCAGAGGGCTTCCGGGGTGTTGGTGCTGGCCGGTTTCTGGACGGAACTCCAGCCCGTATGGACCGGTTGCCAGGCCAGATAGACCGCCAGTTCGCGCGCGGCGTCTGGTTGCGTGGATTTCGAGGTCACGGCCCAGCCGTTGACTTGGGCAAGGCTGGCCCGGACCATGTCGCCGGGCAGCAGCGTGAACGCATAGTTGAATTTCGGCAGCGTGGCCGTGAGGCTGGAG
>CAZZWT010000183.1:0-6649 GCA_964657775.1 uncultured Candidatus Methylacidiphilales bacterium
TCACGCCGGCTTTTTCGAGGCACTCTTCCGCCGAGCGGTTCATCGCGGTGACGGCCGCCTTGAAGACTTCCTTACCCGACATTTGCAGATATTGCAGGCGCTGGTCGAGCACCTCCGCGGTCATCGGAATCCGGCAGCCGCTGGCCGGGATGGAAAGAATGCTGGTCTGCGCACCGTCCGCACCCATGTCGAACGCGAGCAGGCCGCGTGAGCCCTCGCGATGCTGCAGGATGACTGCACCCGCACCGTCACCGAAGAGCACGCAGGTGTTGCGGTCCTTCCAGTTCACAATTGACGAAATCTTCTCCGCGCCGATGACCAGCACGGTTTTGTAAATGCCCGAAGCAATGAATTGGTCCGCCGTGACCAGCGCGTAGAGAAAGCCGGAGCAGGCCGCTTGAACATCAAACGCTGCGGCGCGTGAAGCACCGATCTTGTTCTGGATGTAGCAGGCGGTGGAGGGAAAAACCGTGTCGGCGGTGCAAGTGGCAACGATGATGAGGTCGATGTCCTGCGGATTGATGCCGCCGAGCTCAAGCGCCTGCTGCGCCGCCTTCGCGCCCATGTCGGAGGTGAATTCGTCATCCGCCGCGATACGCCGCTCGCGGATGCCCGTGCGGCTCATGATCCACTCGTCGGTCGTCTCGACCATGTGCTCAAGGTCCTTGTTCGTCAGCACCCGGCTCGGCAGGTACGCGCCGGTCGAGATGATGGACGAACTACGCCGCAAGTTGGTCTCCGTCTTGGCCGTCATCGGGTTTGGAGTCATTATATTTTTTGATCGCAACGACGATACTCGGATTCACCTTCTGAGTCACGGCTTCCCTTGCGACGCGGATTGCATTCCGGATCGCGCGGGCGGAGGAGTTGCCGTGCGCCTTGATGCAAATGCCATTGACGCCGAGCAGCGGCTGCCCGCCGTATTCCTCGGCGCTGGTGCGGCGCTTCACCGACTTGAACGCCGATTGCGCGAGCACGCCGCCGGCAAGGCGCATCGGGTTCTTCTGGATCTCTTCCCGCAGCCAACCGGAGATCGACTTGGCCAGGCGCTCGCAGCTTTTCAGCATGACGTTGCCAACAAATCCGTCGCACACGACAACATCCACACCTTCGGAAAAAAGATCGTGCCCCTCAACATTCCCGATGAAATTGATCGGCGCGGCTTCCAGCAACTTGTAGGTCGCCTTGGTCAACTCGTTGCCCTTGTTTTGCTCGGAGCCGATGTTGAGCAAACCCACGCGCGGGTTCTTGACCTTCAGCACTTCGCTGGAATAGACCGAGCCCATGATGCCGTAATGAAGCAAGTGCTCCGGGTCGCAATCGACATTGGCCCCGGCATCGAGAACGAGAAAATGATGATCGGTTGCCGGCATCATCGCGGCGATGCCGGGCCGTTGCACGCCTTCCAGCATGCGCAGGCGAATGGTCGCGACGGTCACCAGCGCACCGGTGTGGCCAGCAGAAACCAGCGCTTCCGCACCGCCTTTGGCCAGCAACTCCGCCGCGCGGGAAATGGAGGAATCCTTCTTCTTGCGCACTGCATCCGTTGCGCTGTCGTCCATGTTGACGACCTGGGAGGCGTGCAGGATGGAGAACCGCTTGTCCATCGGCCACACGTTGTTCGCGCGCAGTTCCTGCTCGATGCGCGCCTCGTCGCCGACAAGGATGATCTCGATGTCCGGGTATTTCTTCAGCGCCTCGCAGGCGCCGGCGATGGTGCAGGCGGGCGCGGAATCACCGCCCATGGCATCGAGAGCGATCTTCATCGACAGAGAGTGGTAAAAAAATAGGCGGCGAGGCGAGAAAAATCCCGTCGCCGCCCAAATCTTACCTTATTCCTCAACCGTGCGGGAAATGACCTGACGGCCCTTGTACATGCCCGTCTTGGCGTCAACGCAGTGGCCGTGGTGACGGTTGCCGGTCTTCGGGTCGACGTAAAGTCCGCCCAATTTCCAAGCGTTGGCGGCCCGGCGTGTGCGCAGGCGCATCTTCGATGTTTTGCGTTTAGGAACTCCCATAATCGTATATTCTAAGTGTGTAAACCCGCGGCTGAAACGCCGTTTTGGGCAAGGGGTAGAAACTACAGAGAGTGCCGAATCGAGTCAAGCAGTCGTCATCATTTCTGACGCCTCGGCCTAATCTAGGATTTTTTCTTCCGCTTTGCCGGCTTGGGCTTCGGCGGTGCCAGTTTGTCCAGTTCGGACCAGACATCCTCCCGGCTAATCTCCCCTGAGCTTTCCGGCGGGCGATAAATCTCGCCCGTCACCGGGCAGCGGCCGTGGGCACCGAGCTGGCAAACGGCGTTCATCGGCAACTCGAGCAGGACGTCCTCGCGCACCAGCGGCGTCAGGTCGATCGACGCAGGGTGCGGCGCTTCAAAAAGATGCTCCACTTGGGCGCGGACCGGCCACGGCAGCGGTAGCGTGCAGCGGCCGCACTGGAGACTGAGTGTCGTGATTACCCAGCCTGTCGCGACATAATTCTCGTCGTCCTTGGTGATCGTCACCTCCACTTGGATCGGTTTCTCCACCTTCGCGGTGGCCGGATCGAGCTGCAGGAGCTCGGGCGCGAGGTTTTCCTTGATCTCAAACGGATGTTCTTCGGTAACGAGCGCGGGCTGGAAATTCATGCCTTGTCTCCATGATATTTCTCATGCATCGCCTTGGCCACTTGCGGCGGAACGAACGCGGAAAGATCGCCGCCAAGGCGACCGATTTCCTTGATAATGGTGGAACTAAGATAGGTGTACGCACCGCGCGGCATGAGGAAAAGCGTCTCGATCGAGTCGTTCAGCTTGCGGTTCATCAACGCCATCTGGAATTCGAACTCGAAATCGGAAACAGCGCGCAGGCCGCGCAAAACGGCGCGCGAATCTTCGCTTTTGACGTAATCGACGAGCAGGCCGTGGAAGGCGGTCACGCGCACCTTGGCGCCAAAATGATGGAGCGCTTTTTCCGCCATGGTTTTGCGCTCCTCGAGACTGAAGAGTGGCTTTTTGGTGGAATCGGCGGCGATGGAAAGCACGACTTCGTCGAAGAGCTGCACCGCGCGACCGACCAGGTCGATATGGCCGTTGGTGATGGGATCGAACGTGCCGGGGTAGATAATCCGGCGCGGCGTCGATTTCATCTGACCCTCTCGATGTCCGCGCCGAGCTGGCGCAGCTTCTTGTCGATGTGCTCGTAGCCGCGGTCGATGTGATAGACGCGATTCACTTCCGTCGTGCCCCGCGCGACGAGGCCGGCCAGCACCAGCGCCGCGGAGGCGCGCAAGTCGGAGGCCATGACCGGTGCGCCGCTCAGGTATTCGACGCCATGCAGAATGGCCGTCGCACCCTCCAGCTCCACGCGCGCGCCCATGCGGCGCAACTCGCTGAGGTGCATGAAGCGGCTCGGGAAAATCTTTTCGGTGATCGCGCTGATGCCCGGGGTAATCGACATCAAGGCGCACAACTGGGCCTGCATGTCGGTCGGGAAGCCGGGATACGTCTCGGTCACGAGATCGATGGATGCGAGCTTGCGCGGGGCGGCGACCTGAATGCCCGCTTCGCTCGACGTGATTTCCGCGCCGCAGCTTTTCATGCGATCAATGACGTTGACGAGATGGCTGGCGTCGGCACCGGCCAGGAAAACGTCTCCCTGCGTGATGAGCGAAGCCACCATGTAGGTGCCCGCCTCGATGCGATCGGGGATAACCGTGTGCTCGCAGCCGTGCAGCTCATCGACGCCCTCGATCTCGAGCCGGCGCGTGCCGTGGCCCTGAATCTTCGCGCCCATCTTTTTCAGGAATTCGGCGAGGTCGCGCACCTCGGGTTCGCAGGCGGCACTCTCGATGATCGTGAGACCTTTTGCGCGCGTAGCGGCCATCATCACATTGTCGGTGCCGAGCACGGTCGAGCCGAACTTGCCGCCGAGGAAGATTTCCTTGCCGACGAGATTGGCCTTGGGAATGTGAACGTTGCCGCCTTCGCTATGCGAGGCCGCGCCCAACTCCGCGAGACCTTTGAGGTGAATATCGATCGGGCGATCGCCGATGGAGCAACCGCCGGGCTCGGAAATGGTGGCGTTGCCGTTGCGTGCGATGATGGGGCCGAGCACGCAAATGGAGGCGCGCATCTTGCGGACGAGATCGTAGGGCACTTCAGACAGCACCTTCTCGGCGCGCGTCGTGACCGTGCCGCCCTCGAACTCCACCTTGGCGCCGAGCTGGCGCATGATCTCGAGCATGAAACGGATGTCGGAGAGATCGGGCACGTTGTGCAGCACGCACGTTTCCGGCGTGAGCAGCGTCGCCGCCAGGATCGGCAATGCCGAGTTCTTCGAGCCGCTGATTTCCACGCGTCCCGTCAGACGGGCGCCACCTTTTACTACGAGTTTGTCCATGAGTTATGCCTGATATTCCGCGATGAGAATTCTCTCGCGATCTGTGAAGTCGGGTAAGATTTTGATTAAAGCGTAACCGGCGCGCGAGCAAAGCGTTTTCGCTTCCTCCGCTTGGCCGTCGCCAAGTTCGAGACCGAGCCAACGGGTGCGTCCCGCGCTCTGCGTGACGAGTTTGCGGATCAAATCGAGGCCGTCCGCACCGCCATCGAGGGCCAATTTCGGCTCATGGCGGACTTCGCGCTGCAACGTGGCGAGAGCGCCGCTCGGAATGTAGGGGAGGTTGGCGAGGATCATTTGGAAGCGCGGTGGCAGCGCCGGGCTTTCCATCAGATCGCTTTCGAGGAAGGAAATCTTACCGACGTTCTCCGTGTTTCTCTGTGCCATCGCGAGCGCCTTCGGCGAGACATCAACGGCGACGATTTCGAGCTCGGGAAATTTCTTCGCCAGCGAGAGCGGGAGGATGCCCGAGCCGGTGCCGACATCGAGCACGGGCAAGCCGGCGGGATCGATCAGCTTGATCGCTTCCTCGAGCAGGATTTCGGTCTCGGGCCGCGGGATGAGCACATCCGGGGAGACAGTGATGCGATGCCCGGCAAAGGTCGTCACGCCGAGCAGGTATTCCAGCGGCTCGCCATCCGCACGGCGTTTCACCAGCGGGCGCAGCGTGTCCATTACCGAGTCGGCAACGGGCTGGTCGAACTCCATATAAAGCTGCATTCGCGTCTTCTTGAGCATCTCGGCCAGCATCAGCTCGATCGTCAAACGCGGCGATGCCACTTCGTGCTTCGCGAAATAGCGCGTCGTGTTTTCGAGCAGCTCGAGCACGGTCATCGTAAACCCAGTCAGGCGTTGGCCGCTTCAAGCTCAGCGAATTTTGCTTCAAGAGCGTGGCTCGCGAGCTCATCAAAAATCTCGTCGAGATCGCCTTCCATCACGTAGTTCAGGTTATGCGCCGTGTAGCGGATGCGGTGGTCGGTAAGCCGGTTGTCTGGGAAATTGTAGGTGCGAATCTTCTCGTTGCGGTCCCCGCTGCCGATCTGGTTCTTGCGATGTTCGGCGTACTTCGCGTCCTCCTCGGCGATCTTCGCTTCCAGGATGCGCGAGCGCAAAATGCCCATCGCCTTTTCCTTGTTCTTCGTCTGCGAGCGACCGTCCTGGCAGCGCACGGTCACGCCGGTCGGTCGGTGGGTGATCTGCACGGCGGAGTCAGTTGTGTTGACCCCCTGCCCGCCCGGACCGCCCGAGCGGCAGACGCTGATATCGAGGTCCTCGGGCCGGATGACAACGTCGACTTCCTTCGCCTCGGGCAACACAGCGACCGTGGCCGTAGAGGTATGCACGCGGCCCTGCGCCTCCGTGGCCGGCACGCGCTGCACGCGATGCACGCCGCTTTCGTAGCGCAGCTTCTTGTAAACATCGCTGCCGTTGATCTGGAAAACGATTTCCTTGATCCCGCCTTTTTCCGCCGGGCTCAGGTCAAGCGTCTCCGTTTTCCAGCCAATCTTCTCCGCATAGCGGGTGTACATGCGGGCGAGTTCCGAAGCAAAGAGCGCAGCTTCCTCGCCGCCGACTCCGGCGCGGATTTCAAAAATGGTATTGCGCGAATCGGTCTCATCCGGCGGCACGATGCCGAAGCGCACCTTCTTCTCCGCCGCCTCGTAGGCCGGCTTGAGGGTCAGCAATTCTTCCTGCGCCATCTCGGCCATTTCGGGCTCGGCGACCTTCTTCGCCATCGCCTCGGCTTCGGCCAAATCTTTTTGCAGCTTGAGCCAGTTCTGGCCATCGGCGATGACCGCTTTCAGGCGCGAATGCTCACGGGTCAAATCCTGTGCGCGCTGGGGATTGTCATAGAGATCAGGGCGCGCCAAGAGCTCTTCCAGCTCCGCGAAGCGTTTGGAAAAGCGATCAAGATGAGGAATTAAATCCATATTTTGGAACGAGGTTTTTGCCGATCAGAGACGGTTGCAAAAAACAAAAAGGGCGCAGACGCCGGATCACGGCAGACTGCGCCCTTTTATGCGGAAGCTATTTCTTCGCTGCGGGTTTGCCGCCCGAGGAAACACCGCTCATGCGTTCCTGCGTGAGCTTGCTCGCGCCGAAGCGCTTCGTGAACTTCTCCACGCGGCCGGCGGTATCGACGAACTTCTGCTGGCCGGTGAAAAAGGGATGACACGCCGCGCAAATGCCGAGGCGAAGATTCTGTTTGGTGGAGCGGGTATGATAGACGGCGCCACAGGCGCAGACGATCTGGCTCTCTACATATTCGG
>CAZZWT010000184.1:0-6638 GCA_964657775.1 uncultured Candidatus Methylacidiphilales bacterium
ATCGTCGGCCACACGGGGATGTCGATCCACACCACGACATCGACGCGCGCCGGCCCGAGATCGCGCGCCGTCTTGCCCTCAAAAAGGTAATGGAAATCGAGTTCTTTGATCGTGGCCAGGAACCATCCGATCTTTACCGGCGCGACCAAGTGCGCATCCGTTTGCAGAATGGTGTAAGTGTCGGGATCCACCCAGATCAAGCCCTGCAATTGGTCCAGCACGCGCTCGATCTCGGTGTCATAATCCTGCCCCGGCTTCGGCTCGAAACCGATCAAATAGGCGGCCCGGCCGGCGAGCATGACTCGCCCTTTGTTCGTCACGTTGAACCGGCCCACCATCTTCGCGATCGAGAATTCTTTTCGGCCCTGGTTCACATTCTGCCGCACCGCCGCCTGCCGCTCTTTTCGCGTCGAATCCGTACTCAACGAATCGCCCGTCACGCTCGTTTCCTCCATCTCCACCGCCGCGCCGGGCCGCACCACGGCCTGCCGTTGCTGGCGGTGCACCACCTGCCCCAAGTCATCGAGCTCCTCCACCGAGGTCGCCTGATCATACTCCATCTTCAGCAGCGCCTCTTGATCGGCATCGGCCTTCTTCACCACCCCTTCGATGATGGTGGATAGCGGCGGATCGCCCGCGTGCACTACCGGGGAAGAAATCAAAATCAAAACGGCAAGCGATCTCCAAATAAAGGCCATTCGCCACCTTAACACGGGATGGGCCAACACCAAATCGCTAGCGGATCGATCTAGGCGCAAGACCCTCAATCCATGGGATGGATTTTCGTGAAACCGCTCGCGTTCGCAGCGCGCTACAAGAAATCTTAGGAATTACAGGCGACGTCCGCCGAGATTGCCCGTGAGCAACAGCACGACGACGACCAGCAAGACCAACCCAAGCCCGCCACCGCCAATCATCGGGCCGCCGAAATAAAATCCGCCGCCGCCGAAGAGAAGCAACAAGACCAGAAGGAGTACAATGAGGTTCATATATGCCCGCTTTCTATAATGGTTTTATCTGACAAAGCCATTACTGCACATTCGGTGCCACAGCGGGAGGAGGGCCTATTTCTCTCTAGCCAACTTCCTGTCGCGTGCCTGCCCCGGATCCACAGGCCGTGCACTTTGCCGCGCCAGAGCCATCATTTGCATGGCGCTTCCTGGGCTTGTCTTCTCGACTCAGGCAGCCTTACGGGGTCGGCACCATCGCTTGGATATCGGCCATCACCTTTTGCGGTCCGAGGTAATCCGAGCCGGAAAAACTATCCGAAAGCACCTTCCCGTCGGCATCGACCAGTACCAAATCCGGGATCCCCGAACCGCAGTAACGGTTGGCCTTCGATTGCTCGATATCGCTGAAGCGCACGGCCGGCCACGTCATGGAATCATCACGCATGTAGGCGAGCATGTCGCCCTCGCTCTGGTCGTGGTTGACGAAGATGAGCTCGAAGTTCGGGTGGGTGGGCTTGAATCCCTTGTAAAAATCGACCAGCGTGGGCGTGAACGCGCGGCACGGCGGACACCACGAGGCCGAGTAGTAGAACGCCCAGTATTTGACGCCCCGCAAGGCCGCCGGGTGGAAATCCTCAAAACTTCCATCCTTCTGCACAACGAGGCTGCCATCGAAATTGGCGACGAAGCCGCTCGCCCCGCCGGAATCGGTCGAAGCCGGCGCGGATGCTGCCCCCACCGCCGTCGGTGCCGCCGGGGCCACCGCCGGCGATTGCCCCTGCATCATCACATAACCCATCGCCCCGGCAAAGGCCAGGAGCATGACCACCGCCACGGTTTTCGATCCCATGCCCGACCCTAGCATTTCCGCGTCTCTCCGGCAATCGGTGCCGATGGAACACCTTCGCGACAAACGAAATCGTTGCACTATTCCATTGCCAGAAAGGGCCGTCCGTGTATATTGTCCCACTCACATGGCACTGGACAATACAACGGACGTTATCGAAGTCGAAGGACGGGTCATTACGATTCTTCCCGGCACGATGTTTCGCGTCGAGCTGGACAACAGCAAGCACGTCGTCCTGGCCCATATCTCAGGCAAGATGCGCAAGCGGTTCATCCGCCTGACGCCCGGCGATCGCGTGAAAATGGAGATGTCGCAGCACGACTTTACCAAGGCCCGCATTGTCTACCGCCTCGACTCGAAGTCGTATCCGCGGCCCGTTCCGCAATAGCGGTCGGCGCCATTCAGCCTCATTCAGGCTGATCCATGAATATTCAGGATAGGTGAGGACGTTTAGACTACCCTTGCCCACCCGATTTCACCTAAACTCCCGACATGCCCTCCTTTGACGTAGTCTCCGAAGTCGACATGATGGAAGTGAAGAATGCCCTCGAGCAGGCGAACAAGGAACTGGCCAACCGCTTCGATTTCCGCGACGCGAAGGCCGAGATTCTCCTCGAAAAGGAGGAGATCAAGCTGAGCGCGATCAACGCCTTCAAGATCAAGGCGCTGGAGGAAATCGTGCTGGGCAAGCTGGCGCGGCGTAACATCAGCCTGAAGAATATCGACCGCCAGGACCCCGATATCTCCCCGCTCGGCCACGCGCGGCAGGTGCTGAAGCTGAAGATGGGCCTGGAGACCGACATCGCGAAAACGATCTGCACGGCGATCCGCGACACGAAGATCAAGGTGCAAACGCAGATCCAAGACCGGCAGATTCGCGTCACGGGCAAGGATCGTGATGCGTTGCAGGAAGTCATTGCCTTCCTGCGCGGCAAGGAATTTCCCGTGGCGCTCAACTATACCAATTTTCGCCAATGAAATATTGGCTGGTGAAGACCGAGCCGGAGACCTACTCCTTTGCCCAATTCCAGAAGGACAAGACAACGGCGTGGACCGGGGTGCGGAACTACACCGCGCGGATCAACCTGCGCGCCATGGCCAAGGGTGACGAAATTTTCGTCTACCACAGCGTGAGCGACAAGGCCATCGTGGGCCTCGCCACGGTGACGAAGACCGCCTATCCCGACCCAACGGTCGAGCCGAACGAAAAAGGCGAATGGTTTTGCGTCGACCTGAAAGCAGGCAAGGCGTTCCCGCAACCGGTGACGCTGGAAGCGGTGAAAGCACATCGCACGCTGAAGGAGATGCAACTCGTCCGGCAATCGCGCCTCTCGGTCGCGCCGGTGACGGAGAAGGAAGCCGCCGAGTTGCGCAAACTCGGCGGGCTTTGAGGCAAGAAGTAGTCGGCGCAGGCCCTTGCGCCGGATCGATTGCGCGAGTAGGCGCAACCGACTGCGCTCTCCTGTCAAAGCTCACCCGTTCTTTGAAATCCTACACCCAAACGCCCCACCGACGGGACGCTTCCGGCGCAGGGCCGGTGCCGGCTGCCATTCCTGGGCGGTCATCCCCTCCTTGTCATTGCGCCCGCCTTTGCTAGGGTCACGCGACCATGTTCGCTCGTCCTATCTCCCTGTCCCTTTTCGTTCTGGCCTTGATCGCCCCGGTGGCTCGCGCCCAACCAGCCGCGCCAGCGGGTGGCGCTCCCGCTCCGGCCTGCCCCGCGCCTGCCCCAGCGGCGAGTTCCCCGATGACCACGCCGACGGACGCCGCCAAGAAAATGATCGTGACCGCCATCCAAAAGATGAACGCCAACGACGTCAACGGTGCGCTGGCCGACCTGACGCAGGCCATCCAGTCCAACCCCAACAGCGCGGGCGCCTACGTCCTGCGCGCCTCCATTTACTGCCAGCGCCACCAGTGGAACGATGCCACGAACGACTTCCTCGCCGCGCAGAAAATTGCCCCGACCAACGTGGTGGTAAAATTCAACCTGATCGAAATCAAGTTCATGCAAAAGCAGTACGACGTCGCTCGGCCCGGATTCCTGGGCTTGGCGAATGACCCGGACATGGGCGACTTCGCACAGTACAAGGTCTTCCTTTGCGACCTCTTCGGCGGCCACGAGGACCAGGCAAAGAAGGAGCTGGATGTCTTCAACGCGGCGATGGGCAACCCTTCCTACTACTTCGCGAACGCAGCGTGGGATCTTTACCACAAGGATATTGAGGGCGCGCGCGGCTGGCTGATTTCCGCCACGCATATTTATCCGGTGAACAAGTTCACGACCTACGGCCAATCGCTGCGCGATCTCGGCTACCTGCCGATCCCCGAGCCGGGACAGGCAAAGGTGGATTCGGCGGAGGCACCGGCACCCACGGGCGGCGTGGCGCATTAGAAAAGCTCGGGAAAAAAAAGGAAGCCGGCGCAGGCCCTTGCGCCGGATCGGTTGCGCGAGTAAGCGCGACCATCTGCGCTCTCGCCTTATAGATAGCGCGCGCTTCTCGAAACGATACCGAGGCGTTCCGCGGCCAGGACGCTTCCCGTGCAGGGCCTGTTGCTGCTACCTATCTATTCGCGGGCAGCTTCTGGACTTCCAACCTCGTCGGCCTGAGCTATCGGCACAGCTTCTACCTTCGCGTCGGGCGCTTCCCCGGCGCCGAGGAGATGAGCCACTTCCTCCTGCACCGCCGAAAGTTCGCCGAGCTTGAGGCCCGGGTCCTCGATCAGCCAGACTTCGCCGCTGGGGAGGTGCTCGTAAACCAGAACGGAGCTGCCTTCCTCCCGCTTGCGTTCAATCTGGCGCAGGACTTTCTTGCGCTCCAGCATCAGGGCGAGGATGTAGCGGGCGTTGCGCGTGGCCGGTGTGTTCTCGGCCACGAGACGACGCAGCAGGCTCTCTGCATCGTCCTTCTTCAGCGCCTCAGGCGCGGGCGGAGGAGGCGGGACGAACTCGGTCTGCCAGGCGGAAAGCGGCTCGATATTGTCGTTGCGGGCCTTCCAGGCGTCGGCGCAGAGATCGACCCGCTGGTATTGCCCTTCGCGCCAATAGAGCGCGGAGTAAAGGCGCTCGCCCTTCTCAAACGGGCGGCCGGTGACCGCACACTGCAGCGAGCGCGACTGGATGTTCCATTCTTGCGTGATCATGGTCGTGAAACCGAAACTTTACGGCGAACGCCGGGCGCTGTCACGCGCGTTCGGCCACGTCATCTGCCGACGCTTGCCGAGGTAGCTGCGAAACCGGTTAACTCGACCCGATATGAGCCAGCCGGGCAGCTATAATGTACAGACCACCTGGCATTTTCTCCCAGATAGGTCGTCGGCAGGGCTATTTTGATCTCGGGCTGGCGGGATAAGTCCGCCTTTTGTGCATCGCTGCCGGCCTGGCTTTGCAGAGCTTGGTTGATCGAAGGCCAAATGGCGGGCCATTGCTTGACGACCATCACCATGTTCTGCTCCCTCACCTCAATCGGAGTGGAGTCGGCCAGAATGGTCACCTTTTGTTGCCCCTGCGGCGGACATTCGAGGGGAACTTGGACATCTTGGGACAGACGCTCGGTGAGCTTGGCATCAAGTACTTCGCTTTTCTCGTGGAGGGAATCGAAATAGCCCAACACGCCCAGCAGAACGGCGAGAATCACCGAGCTGACGAATTCAAGACTCTTCATGACCTCAGCGATGCCAGGTCTTCTCCGGCACGTCCTTCACGATGACCGGATTTTCGTCCGTGTTCGTAATCGCGACCGGGATCGGCGCGCTGAACGGCGCGAGGGTGACCGGGCCATCGAGGCGGACCGTGGTAATCGACGAATTCGACGCCGCAGTAGGAACGGAGACATCCTTGGGTGCCTGCCCAGCGAGCGCGGCCTGGGTGACGCCAGTGCTCCAAACAATGGTGGCGGAGATGATGAAGGCCGCTAGCACGATACAGAGGCCGAGGCATTTGGCGTCGCTCATGGCTTATCCTTCACGCAAATGAGACGCCAAACAAGCTCTTCTCCCAGCGGTTAATTCTTCTTCTGCACGACGCCGATCATGGGTCCGAAGTCATGCGGAAAGGTGTCTTCGGTGCGGGGCTCGTAAAAGGCGGAAATATCACCATCGAGAAAAAGCGCGTTGGGGCATTTGAGCTTGGTCAGGAAGAAATCGGCAAAATCGTAGAAGGTGACCGGGGTCCGCGAGAGGGCGAAGACAATCGTGCCGTCCTTGCGCACGCCGACACCACTGCGGATCTTCACGCTCTTCGACTCCGCGTTGAAATCGGGATGGATGCTGCCGCCGTGGACGAGCAGCGGGCCCGATTGCGTGGCCCAGATGGCTGGAGTCAGTAGCGTCGTATATTCGCTCGATTCGATTACGCGGGCCTCGTGCTTCTCATTGATCAGAAAAACACCGTTGGGCTTCATATAGAAGTTACCGGGTGCATCGTTGAGGTTGAGCGGCGAGACTTCCTGTCCGTTTTGCACCAGAAGGCCGCACGGCTTGAAGGTGGGCTCGAACATCCCGGCATTCGCGGCGAAGACGAGATGTTCGCCTTTGCCGGTAACATACTTATCCAGCGCAACGAAATCGTGCAGCGGCTTGCCCTGGTCGTCATTCAGGAAAAGTTGGAGGTCTTCCTTCTGGAGAGAGACCACGTGGATGATGTAGGTCTGGCCGTGAAAAGTGATGGGATCGAGGGAAGGCACTTCGTAGGCGCGTGCCGTCAGGCCCAAAAGACATAGAACGAAGAGCGCGAGAAGCCTCCCTGTCCCCTCGTTCCCAAACTTTATTTGGGAACGCATTGGTCCGCGCAACTTCGTTGCTCTGGTCAGCGCGAAATGGAATTTCGCGAGGAACAAGGA
>CAZZWT010000185.1:0-6585 GCA_964657775.1 uncultured Candidatus Methylacidiphilales bacterium
GGACGGCGTGAATTGGATTTCCGATGGTGCCAGGACTTTATCCACGCCGGAGCAGGTGAACGTTGGTGTCTGGATTTCTCCGGATGGATCCGGAAACTCTCAAGTCAAAGTCGACCAAATCAAGCGGGAGGGCAGTTGGACCCAGTCGGCGCCGCCGTCGCCACAGAGCCCCGCATCCGCGGCAACGGCTCCGGCCAATCCATTGCCCGGGCTTTGGCAGCAAAGCGATATCGGAGAGGTGGCAAAACCCGGTTCGGTTCACGCCGATGCGGAAGACTCGTTCGTCCTCACGGCACCGGTGGTGGGCAAAGACCCGCAAGCCGCCGGGCCTCACTTCGTCTATCAAACGCTGATCGGCGATGGCAGTATTCTTGCCCGCTTCGATCATCCCACGGGCACGGGCCGTAACCACTTCGCCGTGGCCGGCTTCATGGTCCGGGAAAAGATCGATCCGGGCAGCCCCGCGGCGGCTTTTTCGTTCGACACCAACCTCGGCATCGACTGGCAGACTCGCGACCCGTCGCATCCGACTCCCCAGTCCTCGTCGGCGAAAACGCCCAAGGAAGCGGAGGGATGGTGGTATGCCGGTGGCGGCGAGTTCAGCGCGCCGCTGTGGCTCAAGCTCTCGCGCAAGGGGGACACCTTCACCGGCAGCGCCTCGCTCGATAACAAGACATGGAACGAAATTTTTTCGCAGAACGTCGAGATGGGACCGGACATGCGCATGGGTTTGTTGAGCGCGACCAATAATTCGCAGGCCAGTCAAACAACGTGGTCGGAAATCAAAGTCAACGGCGAGGCGGTGCCCGCGCCGCCGCCCGCTGGAGGAAATCCAACTCCCTTTACTCCGCTCGGCCCGCCATGGGACCTGATCGATATTGGCGGACCCAAACAGCATGGCACGGCGGGGTGGAGCGGGTCCGGGCTGCAGGTGAACTCAGCGGTGGTGTTCACCCAAGGCGGTGCGCGCAACTATACGCTGGTCTTCCAGACGATACACGGCGACGGCGAAATCGAAGGGCACTTGGTCAGCCAGCGCGAGGGTTACCACAGCTACGATGGATTCGCGATGAGGTCGCGGCTCGATCCGAATGCGCCGGAGATCAACTTCGTCCGCCTGAATGCGAACGAGCTCAGCTATTACGTCACCACCGATGCCGCCGGGCAGGCGCTGAAATATTATAAGCGCGTGGCGGAGCTCGACCCCAAGAACCAGGCGGTGCTGATGCAAATCGCCAGTCAGTTCCAGCAGGCGAAAAGACCGGGCGACGCGGCGGATATCTATTCATCCATCCTCAAGGCCGATTTCGCGACGGCGATGAGCCAGTACGGCAATTTGATGCAGGCCTTCGTCGATGCGAACCGGTTACCCGAGTTCCTCAAGATCATCGACGATTGGGTGCAGCCGCCGTTCAACCCTGTCGGCGCGAATGGACAGGACATGTACTTTATCCTCGTCCAAGTGGGCAATCAGCTGAAGGAGGGCCAGCATCTGCCGGAGGCCGAGCGGGTTTATCGCAAGGCACTGGGCCTCGATACGTTTCAGTCGAAGCAGGACGGCATCGCCGCGTTGGCACAGGTTCTGATGGACGAGAACCGGAGGGATGAGGCGTCCGCCGAAGTCGAAAAATGGCTGCTGGATCAGGGTGCGCCAAAGACCTCCGCGGCGGCGCCGCCCATCCTCGGTTTCAACTTCCAGATGCAGCCGCAACAGAACAACTGGTTTCAATCCATTGGCTGGAACCAGAACGGCATGATCATGGCGCCGATCCTGAATTTTCTGGAGCTGGCCGTCGATCTCGGGCTCGCCCCCAAGGTGGAGAAAGAGCTGCGCGCGCGCGCCGACAAGAAAGTGGCCTCCCCGGTCGGGCTGGTCGACCAGGACCGGATGACATGCCTCATCCTGGCCATCCTCGCGCGCGATGTTTCCTGCCGGGCCGATGTGGAAAAATTGCTGAAGGATGATCCGCCCAGCGCGCCGAATTTCGCCGCCAACATGAACGCGTTTTTGATCGTGGCGCAAGAGTTGGAGAAGTGGCCGGAGGAACGCGCCACGGCGCTGCGCATCGCAAAGACGGTGTACGATGGCATGGCGTCCAACCCGAATAATTACTTCCGGAATATCGCGGGCCTGCAGGTGCTGCGAATCGCCACGGCCATGGGCGATCATAAAGCGGTGCAGGCGACGCTGCGCAATCTGGCTGATTCGATGCGCGAACAGCGCGCGGCCAACGGAGGGCAGATTCCGCTGGAGCAGGCGCTGACGATTTTCCACCAGATGGTGCAGGAAGGGATGATGAAGGAAGCGGGCGACATGCTGACGGACGCCAAGACCGATCCGCAACTCACCAACGGGAATAATTACTACATACAAAAGATCGACCAGGCGCAGAAGGCGCTCGATTTCGCCAAGGGCGGCGGGGAGGCGAAGTCACTGGTCTACGGCGTGGCGCCGGCGGCGAAGAGCGCGACCGCTTTCTTCTGGGAATTGAGTCCCGAGGAGGGGCCGCATCATCTCTCCTTCGAGCCTGAGGTCGAGTGGTCCGATGGCCCGACGGGTGCGCCGACCACCTATCGGATTGAGGTCAACGGCGGACAGGATTTGGATCATGTCACGACGAAGATCGCCTCCTTCGACAACGTGACTGTGCGCGGGACTGGGCCGATCAAGATTCCGCCTGGCACGCAAGTGGTGCAGGCCGTGCTGTTTCAGACGAAGCCGGTCGGGCTGGCTATCGATACGGGCCACCTGATTCCGATCAGCAGCGCGGAGAATCTGCTGAAGAATCCCGACTTCAAGGAGTCGAAGGATGCGATGGGCAAACCGGTGATCGCCGGGTGGCACGGCATTCTTCCGGCCAATGTTTCGCAGGAAGCGGGTGGTCCGTGGCCTTCGGGAAGCGCGGCGATTGAGAGCAGTAATTACATGTTCAACAGCGGCGCGGAGATTGTCAGTGATCGCATCCCTGTCCAACCGGGCACGAGTTATCTCCTCAGCGGTTGGGCGCGCGCGCCGGTGACGATAGGCTGGCGCTGCCTCGATGCGGACGGAAAGGTGCTCGACACGCGCCAGTTCAGTGGCTCGCGCAACGAGAACCGCTGGTGGTGGGCCGCATACACCTTGGGTGACCACACCGGTCGCCGGATCGGCGGGGAATCGATTCCAGACAAAACCGCGTTTGTCGAAATCTTCCTACGACCGAACCAAAGTTTCAATCTCGCGGGCCTGTCGTTTCGCGTCTGGCCAACCGCCGCTCCGGCGAGGCCGACGGCGCCCACCACGACGGCGGCTGGTACGCATGCGGCCCAACCGCCGTTGGAGTTGCAGTCGATTCCGCCCGCGCCGACGCCGATGAAATCGGTCGTGCCGTAGAATGACCGGAGTGTAACTGGGCCTGCCCGCATTCCTCTCGCCACGACTTGGGGCCGCGTCTAGCTTGAGGGGCATGGCCATCGCAGACGGACCCGCGGAAGCCTTCCGCCAGCAGGTCGCCGCCGCCGCATCCCGCTATCATCTGGAACGGCTGAGCCGCGTCAGTGGGCCGATCGCGTGGGGATTGGCGGGCGCGCTTTTCGTCGTGTTAATTTTGGCATTGATCACGCCCGTGGCGGCGGATGCGCTTTTCGTTGCGCTCATGTTGATGCTGCTAGCTCTCGGCGGCTCGCTGTTTGTTTACCTTGGCAAAATCGAGCGGCATCGGTTGCTCGTGCGGATGGATGCGCATGGAAACCTGCCCGACTCCGCGCTCACCGCCGGCGATTGGGAGAGTGCCGCCGATCCGTGGCGCGAGGCGCAGCGGATGGGGACGCTACGGGCGCTCGAGCAAATCGACTGGCGGCAGGCATGGCCGGTGCGTTGGCCGCGGATGATCGGGCTACCGCTGGCGACGTCGCTCTTTCTCGTGGTCATGATCGCGCTCGTGCAATTCAGTTATCTCGAGCAGACGCGCCGCACGCACTTGGCGGAGGACTTGGCCAACGCGCCCGTTTCCGCCGAGCAACTGAAACCGCTGGAGCAGGTCTTCCAGGATTGGGATGCGGCGCAAAAAATCGCGCCGTCACCGGAGCTGGAGAAATTGCTTCAGGATCTGAAACCGATGCGCGACCAGATGGCGCAGGGCAAGATGACGGAGAAGCAGGTGCTGCTGAAATTGAACGAGGTGCAGGCGCGCTTGCAGGCGCAGAAGGACCAACTGGAGGCGAGCTCGATGGAGCCATCGGCGCAGTCGATCGCGGATGCGGTGAAGGATCTCGATGGCATGAGCGGTCTGGCAGCGGCGTTGCAGCGGAAGGATTTTGCCGCGGCAAAGGAGCAAGCTGCGCAGGCGCAGGACAAATATCAAAAGGGCGAGGCAAAGATGCCGGAAGGCGCCAACGCGCAGACCGCGGCGAGCAAGCTGGCCGATGCGGCGGAGAAGGCGGCGGGGGACAAACAGGCGTCCACGGGCCTCGGCCAGATGAAGGATGGCGTCTCGAAGAAGGACGGATCGGAAATGAGCAAGGGGCTGGGCGGATTGAAGGAGAGCCTCTCGCAACAGGCGCAGCGCGATACGCAGGGGCACAATCTCGGTACGCAACTGGCGCAACTCGGCGGTGCCAAAAGCGGCATGGGTCAGAAGCCCGGCGATGGCAAAGCGCAGGGCGCCGGGGTGCAATTGGGGCTGCCACAATTGAGCCTGGCGAGATCGCTGGAGCAGCAAAAAGGCGCGGGAAGCGGCGCCGATCCGAATCGATTCGGCGCGCAGACGCAGCTCGATGCGAACCATCAGCAGATGAAGATCACCGGCACAGCGGGCACGGGCGCGAGCGAAACGCAAACCGAGAGCACGACCGAGCCGCATCTGGAGAAGACGGCCAGCGGCGTCGACCAGGCCCAGTATGATGCGTATAAGAAACTCTCCGACCAGGCGACAGAGGATGAGAATTTGCCGGTGGCGGATCGGCAGATGATCAAACGCTATTTCGAGGATATCCGCCCGCAGAGTAATCCGTGAGGGCCCACTGAATCTATGACCACTGTTGCGAACGAAAATTCCACCATCACCGAAATCGAGCAAAGCGCGGAGCACTTCCGGGCACGCTTTGACCTGCTAAAAGCTGAGGTGCAGAAGTTCATCGTGGGGCAGGACGAGATCGTCGAGCATGTCATCACGGCGATGATCGCGGGTGGCCATGTGCTGCTGGAAGGCGTGCCGGGTCTGGGCAAGACGATGCTGGTGCGCTCGATCGCGAGCGCGCTTTCCCTGCACTTCCAGCGCATCCAATTCACGCCCGATTTGATGCCGGCGGATCTCATCGGCACAAACGTGCTGATCGATGACGGGCAGGGGCACCCGCGGTTTGAATTTTCCCAAGGGCCGATTTTTTGCAACCTGCTCCTCGGCGACGAAATCAATCGCGCGACCCCGAAGACGCAGTCGGCGCTGCTCGAGGCGATGCAGGAACGGAGCGTGACCGTGGCTGGGCTGACGCGCATGTTGCCCGAGCCATTCTTTGTCCTCGCGACGCAAAATCCGCTGGAGATGGAAGGGACCTATCCGCTGCCCGAGGCGCAACTCGACCGCTTTTTCTTCAAACTGAAAGTGCCGTATCCGACCGCGGCGCAATTCGAGACGATCCTTGACCGCACGACCGAGAGCACGAAGCCGGAAATTCACCCCGTCTTCGCCGGCGAGGACTTGGTCTTCATGGGCAACTTCGCGCGCAGCGTGCCCATCGCACCTTCGGTGCGGCAGCGTGTGGTCGAGGTCATCATGGCCACACATCCGGAGACCGATTTCGCCAGCGCGGAGGTGAAGAAATATGTGCGCTACGGCGCCAGTCCGCGCGCGGGGCAGGCGCTCATCCTCGCCTCGAAGATTCGCGCGGTACGGGAGGGGCGCTTTCATGTTGCGACGGAGGACGTCTTTTCCTTCGCCGAGGCGGTGCTGCGGCATCGCGTCATGCTCAGCTTCGAGGCGCAGGCCGACGGCATCACCATCGAGCAGCTCCTCGCCAATTCGTTCAAGGAACTGCGCGCGCGTTGGGAGAAATAGGCCCGTTTGTTATGGCCGAAACCGCCGTCGATGCGCTCTTTGACCGCGACTACCTGAAGCGGCTCGAGGCCCTAAGCCTAGCCGCGCGGCAACTCGTGCGCGGGCGAATGAAGGCCGAGCGGCGCAGCAGCGCACGCGGCTCCAGCGTCGAGTTCGCCGAGTACCGGCCCTTCACCGCCGGGGATGACTGGCGCTACATCGACTGGAATGCCTTCGCGCGCTGGCGGCAATTGGTGCTGAAACTTTTCGTCGAGGAGGAGGACCTCTATGTCCACTTTCTCCTCGATGGCACGGCGTCGATGGACTGGGGCGAGCCGAACAAGTTCGATTACGCGCGGCAAGTCGTGGCCGGTCTCGGCTACATGGCGCTGGGAAATCTCGACCGCGTCTCCATCGTCCCGCTCGGTGCGGAGCCGGCGCAGTGGTGGTTTCCCTCGCGCGGGCGGGATCGGTTTTTACCTCTGTTGCGCTGGCTCGCCGCCGTGCCGGTGACGGGTGCCGGTGCGCAACTCGAAACAGCCGCGCGCAAATGGCAGACGATGAAGCCACG
>CAZZWT010000186.1:0-6554 GCA_964657775.1 uncultured Candidatus Methylacidiphilales bacterium
CTGACCCGCAACGCCGCCAGAAACGGCGCGCCGATCCTACTTCCCCGCCGGCTGAAACGGAGCTGCCGCGGCGTTCTTCTTCCGGGCGGCATCGAGTTTGTCGAAAATAGACTTCATCGTCGGATCGATTTTGAGCGCCTCGGCGCGCATCGATTTCTGGTACGTCTGCCACTCGGCAAAGGCCGCATTGCGCTGGTCCGCGGTCGGCGGCGGGTTCTGCTTTTGCATCGAATCATGCAGCGCCTTCAGCTTCTCCGCTTCGGTTTTCAATTCGGGGTGCGCGGCCTCCACCTGGTTGCGCACCGCTGTCAGCTTGGCCATCTCATCGATGTCGAGAATGGGCGGCGGCAGCTTGGCTGCACTCGGGGCGTTGGTGGTCTGCGCTGGAGCGGAGATGAGGCAGCCCGGAAGAACAAGGGCCGTTAAAATCAAGCAGGCGAAAGATTTATTTTTCATAAAGGCGTCAGGCACTTCGAGCCAAATTACCTCTGCAAGCAAGCAAAGTTTTGGCGCAAATCAACGGCACTCGCCAAAAATCGTCACACAACCGTCACACTTATGTCGCCGGGTTGCCACACCAGCCTGTCTGACTACGGCGCGATTCGTCCCGGAACCCCGAAACGTTCGTGGCCACGGGACGCATTTACCAACCCAAGGAAACAGACTATGGAACTTTTTGGCGAAACGCTCGGCTTTGGCGCGGGCTTCTTTTTACTACTGGCACTGGCACTGGCCGTATGCTTCGAATTCGTCAATGGTTTCCATGACACGGCCAATGCCGTTGCCACGGTCATTTATACCAATACGCTGAAACCGGTCTTCGCGGTGGTATGGTCGGGTATCTGGAATTTGTTGGGCGCGGTCGGCATCGTCGGCGCATTCTACGCACTCATCGGGGTGGGCGGAATATCCAGCGCGGTGGCGTACAAGATCGTGGCGCTTCTGCCGCAGGACTTGGTCATTCACTCCGGTTCCGGCGCGGGCTTTGCCATGATCTTCGCGCTGCTTGTCTCGGCCATCGTGTGGAACGTGGGCACGTGGTATCTAGGCCTGCCTGCTTCCAGCTCGCACACGCTGATAGGCTCCATCATGGGCGTGGGCGTGGCGGACGCGCTGATGTCCGGCCACAGCTGGACGGTCGGCGTTAATTGGGACCAGGCGATCACCATCGGCCTGGCGCTGCTGCTTTCGCCAGTCGTCGGCTTTCTCGGCGCGGGCCTGCTGCTCTTGATTTTGAAGGCCACCATTCACCGCGAGGACCTCTTTGAGGCGCCGGAAGGCAAGAACCCGCCGCCCCTGTGGATCCGCTGCATCCTCGTAATCACCTGTACGCTGGTCAGCGTTTTCCACGGTTCGAACGATGCGCAAAAGGGCATGGGCTTAATCATGCTTATCCTGATCGGCATCGTCCCCGGCGCCTTCGCGTTGAACCTGGCCGTCGATCCCAAGACCGTCGGGGCAGCTTCCACGGACTTGGCGGCCGTTTCGACCATCTTCGCGCCGCTGGGCAAGGGCCAGACTCCATCGAAGGCGGACGCCGAGAACGAGTTGACCAATTACCTCAAACAGGGCGGTACGCCGGCTTCGGACCTGACCTGGGCCTCCGTCGCCACCATCGCGCAGGGTGCTTCGACTGACCTAGGCGCGCAGAACGACTTGAGCAAGATGACCTCGGACCAACGCCGCGCGCTTCGGCTCGATATTTATGTCGTGGGCGAAACGATCGGCAAGGTTCTCAAGGGAAATAAATTGGTGACGGAAAAGGACCAAGTTTCCACATTGAAAAAGGCGAAGGGTGACCTGGAGAAGATCACGAAGTACATCCCGCTGTGGGTGAAGATCATGGTCGCCTGTGCGCTTGGCTTCGGAACCATGATCGGCTGGAAGCGCATCGTGGTGACGGTCGGTGAAAAAATCGGCAAGTCGCACCTGACCTACGCGCAGGGCGCGTCGGCCGAGTTGATGGCGGCGACGACGATCGGCCTCGCCGACGGTCTCGGCCTGCCGGTGAGTACGACCCACGTTCTTTCCTCCGGCATCGCGGGCACGATGGCGGCGAACCGTTCCGGCCTCCAAAAAGAGACGCTGATTAGCATTCTCATGGCCTGGGTGTTGACGCTGCCGGTCTGTATTTTCCTCGGTGCGACGTTGTTTTCCGCGGCGCTCTACGTCACGTTCCACGTTTTCGGAATCCAGTAAAATTCCGCACGCGGTTTTTAAAACCCAGGCCGACCGTCAATGGGTCGGCTTGGGTTTTTCTTTTGTGCCGGTTAACTGCTCCGGTGTGATCTTGAGATTTAGGGGTGTGTCCGGAGTCGTCGGCGGGATAATCCTGTGATCCACGCGCTTGATCTGGACGAGGATTAACACGCAAAACGTGTTCACGACAATGCCGGTGAGGATAATGACGATGCCCTTGTAGAATTCCGGTGTGTCCTGCAACTCGCGCCCGCGTTCCATCAGGTACAGGCCCAACGCGCCGAGCATGGCGACGAGGATGGAACCGATAACCAGAGTGCCGCTCAACAACACGACGCGACTGAATTTTTGCGCCAGCGTCATCGACTTCAGCGGCGGCGGGTCGAACAAATTCAACATCCAGCTTAGGGTGGCGAGGAGCGGTTTTAGCATTCCGACGCCTAGGAGACGCTTTATTTCACCCGCTGGCAAGCGCGGCGCCGACAAGTTCCGGGATTGCACCCAGGCCGAGAGCTGTCACGCTTCCTGCTTTACCTGCGGCGGCGATGCACTTCCTTTATTAATCATGCCTGAACTTACCCTCATCCAAAGCAATCCGCATCCCCATGGCGTTTACGGCCATCACGTTCACGTCCCCTTGCGCGTCGATCGTGCCACGCTGGCAAAACGGCGCTGGCGCGGTACGGCGGTGGACGGGCGTGAGTTCGGCTTCGATCTCCCGGAGCCGATCAACCCGGGCGCGCACTTTTTCAACGAGGGCGAAAATCATTACGTCATTGAGCAGGAACCGGAAGAGGTGCTCGAGATTTCCGTCACGACGCTGGAGCAGGCCGCCCGCGTGGCCTGGTGCCTGGGGAATCTCCACTTCGGCGTGCAAGTGCTGTCCGGCTCCGTGCGCGTGACGGAAGATCCCGCCGTGCTGCAACTTCTCGCGCGCGAACATATCGCGTTCCAGCGCGTGACCTGCGTTTTTGAGCCACTCTCGGCCGGGGCGCATCACGGTCATGATCATCAGCACCACGAGCAGGGTCACGACCACGGGCATCATCATGGATGAGAGCCTGCCGTGGCTTGCGCGGTTGCTGCAGGTCAACGACTCGGCCTTCCCGACCGGTGGTTACGCCCACTCCTACGGCTTCGAGCAAATCGTGCAAATCGGCCTTGTCCATGATGCTGATTCCATGAGCGCCCATCTCGATAATCATCTCTGGCCCATGTTGATTTATTTTGAATTACCCGTCGTCCGCTTTGCCCAGGACTCGGCGCTGCACCGCGACCAGAACGCGCTGCTCAATCTCGACATCTGCGTCGAGGCGAGCAAGACCGCCCGCGAATTGCGCGAGGCCAGCCGCGCCACCGGTCATCGCCGCCTGCATGCCTTTCGTGAAACGGGCGCATCCCCTGCCCTGATTGATTACGCGCAGGCCGTCGAGGAAAACCGTAGCCCCGGTCACCACGCCGTCGTCTACGGAGTCGGCCTGGCCCACCTCCCGCAACGCGCGCTTCTCACCTCGTGGGCTTTCCAAAGCCTCAGCGCTGTCTGCCTTTCCGCGCCCAAATTATTGCGCATCGGCCAGAACGCCGCGCAGCGCGTCCTGACCCATGCACTCACGAACATCGAGACCAACCTTACCGCATCGCTCGGCGTCACGCGCGAGAACCTCGGGTGGTTCGATCCCCTCCTCGAAATCGCCTCCATGCAGCATGAAATAGCTTATGAGCGCCTCTTCATCTCCTGAAAAATCTCCGAAAAAACGGATCGTTCGCATCGGCATCGGCGGCCCGGTCGGCTCCGGTAAAACCATGTTCGTCTTGCGCCTGTGCGAGTGGCTGCGGGACACCCACAGCCTCGGCGTCATCACCAACGACATCTACACGCGCGAAGATGCCGAATTCCTTGTGCGCAATAACGCGCTGCCGGCCGACCGCGTCCTTGGCGTCGAGACCGGGGGCTGTCCCCACACGGCCATCCGCGATGACACCAGCATGAACATGGTCGCTGTGCACGATTTGGAAGCACGCCATTCCGATCTCGACATCATCCTGATCGAGAGCGGCGGCGATAATCTTTCCGCCACTTTTTCGCCTGAGTTGGTCGATGCCTTCATCTACGTCATCGACGTGGCGGAGGGCGACAAGATCCCGCGCAAGGGCGGCCCCGCCATCCGGCACAGCGACCTGCTCCTGATCAATAAAATCACCCTCGCCCCTCACGTCGGCGCCGATCTCGAGGTGATGCGGCGTGACTCGCTCCTCATGCGCGGCCAGCGTCCGTTTATCTTCGCCGACCTGAAATCGGGCGTGGGCCGCGACGAAATCCTGGCGTGGTTGAGGCGGGAGTATCTCTTTGTCTGAGCCCCCGCGCACCGGCTTGGCGGGACATCTCCACCTTGTCTGCGGGTCGCATCCCGAGCGTGGCACCTTCGTCGCCGAGCAGGCGTTCGCGGCGCCGATGCACCTGAGCAAAACATATTGGAATGGCGACACGCTGCTGATCAACGTGGTTAACCAGACCGCCGGCATCTTCGGCGGCGATTCAATCTCCACGCGCGTGGCGGTTGGCCCGGGCGCTCGCGTCCTCCTCGCCAGTCCCTCCGCCGCCCGCTTCCATCCCTCGCACGGACGCGAGTCGCGACTGGAACAAACCTTTGAGGTGGCCGCAGGCGGAAGCCTCGACGTCTGCCCCGAAATTTCCATACCGCAACGCGACTCGCGCTCCTTCCAGCAAACTCGCATCCGCATCGAGCCCGGCGGCGAACTTCTTTATCTCGAGACGCTCACGCCGGGCCGGGTTGCCTCCAGCGAAACGTTCGCGTTCGATCGCTACGCTTGGGCGATCGATGTCGAAGTCGGCGGTCGACTCGTTCATCGCGAGCGGGCCAGCATTTCTCCACGCAACGCGAGCATCGCCGGCCTGCGCGCGCTTTTCCCCGCGAGTTATTACGCCGGCATTCTTCTCATCTCGCCCATCGCGGAAACATGGTCCGCCGATTTTGCCCAGGCCGCGGCCCAGCTCTCGCAATGCCTCTCCGCCCAAATTGCCGCTTCCAAACTGAGTGCGCATGGCTGGTCCCTTCGCGTGCTGGCCGCCGACAGCCTCGCGCTGCGCGAGAGCCTGCGCCGGATTTACGACTTCGTTTATGCGCGCCTTGGCCGGCCCCGCCCCGACCCAAGGCGCAATGGCTAGGTATTTTCATCGTTGGAAATGCTTAAGTGCGCGCGCATCTTGCGCCCATTTGTATTCCAAAGGGGATACTGACGCGATCCTGACAGGGCCAGTGTAGCGACATCGCATCAACGAGACTCGGATTGCGACAGTGTCCCATTATCCTCGCAGGTTGGCACGCGCATGTTTTACCTCTGTAAAAGGGGGTTGGAACGGTGCCATGTAATCGTGTTGGCACAAGTGCTGCAAAACACGACTCGTTGCAAGATCGAACGCTCTTTGGAGATATTTCAAAACAAAATATTTCCCGGCCATCACGAACACCACACGACTTATGAAATTGTTTCTTTTCAGTACACTTCTTCTCACGCTCGGCGCGATGGCACCTGTCTTCGCCCTAACCTCATCGCAGCAGGCTACCGTGGTACCCAGCGCCCCACCCACGGCCGCGGCCCCCGTTTGGGGCAAGCTCGTTATCTCCGGCAACGTCGTTACGTGCTATTACGCGAAAGGAACCGCAACTCCCACTGCCTGGACGCAGATCGGCACGCCGCAGACCATTGGCTTCATCAATAATCCGATCCTTATCGGAATCTATATCACCTCTCACGACAAAACCGCCATCGCCAGCGGAACCATCGACAATTTCTCGATCACCCCCGCGCCGACCTATCGCCTCGCGGATGTGGACATCGGCGCCCCGAGCTATATGGGATCGGCGAATCTGATCAATAATGTCTGGCACCTGGCGGGCTCCGGCGCCGATATTTGGAATACGTCCGACCAATTTAACTTTCAGCCTTGGCTGGTCTGGGGCGACTGCACAGTGGTTTGCCGCATCACGTCCCTCAGCGCCGGGGATGTCTGGCAAAAACTCGGCATTATGGTTCGCGATGGGTTCAACAGCGGCTCGGATTACGCCATGTTTTGCGCGACGAACGGCAGCGGACTCGCCTATCAGTATCGGACGGCCTTCAATAATAATCCGGACCAGACGCAATTAGTTGCTCCGCCCGCACCGGGAATCGTGTCGAGCATTGTCATCGGTTACGGCTTGAGCGGAAACTCGTTCTATGTGGTTCGCCCTTAAACGAGAGGGACGAACCCTTACTTGTCTGCGGGTTTGGCGGGGCTCGGCACGGAATTCATGGCGTCCTGGAGGGTGCTGCGGGTTTGGGGGGAAAGGGCG
>CAZZWT010000187.1:0-6491 GCA_964657775.1 uncultured Candidatus Methylacidiphilales bacterium
AATCGCGCCCGCCGCTTGGCATGGCCGAAGTGTCGCTAACTTTCGGCGATTGCGAGAAGGAACTCGGCACGGCCTACAACGAAGTCACCATCACCCGCCGCGTCTTCCGCGACGGCGCCAGCGAGTACGAGCTGAACAAGACGCCGTGCCGCCTGCGCGACATCCACTCCATGTTCATGGATACCGGCATTGGCCGCTCCGCCTACTCGATCATGGAGCAGGGCAAGATCGACTCAATCCTCTCGTCGCGTCCGGAAGATCGCCGCGCCATTTTCGAGGAGGCCGCCGGCATCACGAAATACAAGAGCCAGAAAAAAGAAGCGCTGCGCAAGCTCGAAAACACCGAGGCGAATCTCATCCGCCTGGCTGATATCATCCGCGAAGTGAAGCGGCAGATCGGCTCGCTGCAACGGCAGGCCGGCAAGGCGCGCCGCTACCAGGCCAGCTTCCAGGAATTGGCCACGCTGGAGACCAAGTTCGCCCGGCACCAGTTCGATACCTACTCGAAGACCATCGGCGAGTTGCAGGTTGAAGTCGATGGCGCCCGCGAGAAGCAGGAGACGCTCGATTCCGGCGTGACGGAGCAGGAGGAGAAAGTCGCCGCCGCCCGCAGCGCGTTTGCGGAGATCGAAGCCGAGTTGCTGCGCCTGCGCGAGGAGCAATCGTCCTTGCGCAACGCCATCGAGCGCGCCGAGCAGCGTGCCGCCACCAATCGTGCTCGCGTGGAGGAATTCACCGGCCTACGCGATCAGGCCCGGACCGAGATCGCCGGTACCGAGGAGAAAGTCCGCGTGGGAGAGGAACAACTGACGCACCTCAACGCGCAGGTTGATAATTTCTCGAACCTGCGCCGCGAGACGCAGGAGCGTTTCGACGAGGAGCAGGAAGCGCTGCAGATGCTCACCGCGCGGATCAGCAACGTCGAGTCCGAGCGCGCCGAGATCGAATCGGAGAAGCTGCAGCAGGAACGCTTGCACCAGCGGCAGGAGTCCGAACTGGCCACGCTCGAGCAGCAGCAGCGGAATTTCCAGTTGCGCATCGAGGCGTTGCAATCCGAGCAGACCGCGTTAAACGTGCGCCGCGAGGAAGCGCAGGTCGCGGTCGAGCAGCAGGCCGCGAAATTGGCCGAGGCGGAAACGTTGCTCCGCGAAAAGCGCGAGGCGCTGACGGTCGCGCAGCAGGATCGCCGCGAGGCCGAGGAAAAAGTGCGCGAGGCTGACAAGGCGCGCAGCGAAGTGGGCCGCGCGAACCACCAGTTGCAGGCACGCCGCGATGCGCTGGCGCAGCTCGAGGACCAGCACGCGAGCGCCCCGCAGGCGACGCAGCGGCTGCTCAAGTTCGAGGTCGAGGAATCGAAGCGCGATTTCCACGGCACGCTTTCCAGCCACATCGAAGTCCGCTCCGGCTACGAAGTGCCGCTGGCGTTGCTCCTCGGCGACGCGGTCAACGCGCTCGTGCTGGCCGACGATTCCGCCACACAAATCTGGCGCGATAAATTGACCGGCAAGGAACAGTGCGCTTTCGCGCCGCTCCACACCGCACGGCCCGTGCCGCTGCCCTCGACCGCCGCGACGCACGCCTCGAAGTTCATCACCTCCGAGCCGGTGGTCAGCGATCTCGTCGCCTCACTGCTCGAGGATGCGCACGTGGTCGACGATCTCGCCGCCGGCTGGCGTCTCAAGGCCCTCCAACCTCAGAGCACGATCGCCACGCGGGCAGGGGAGCTCATTTCGCGCAGCGGCCTGCTCTTCGTCGGCCAGGACACGGGCGCCTCGCTCGCCGTCTTGAAGCGCCAGTCCGAATTGCGCCAGCTCGAGGAAGAACTGGTTGAATCGTCCAAGAAGGTCATCGAAGCACAGTCCGCGGCCGATGCCGTCCGCATCGAGCTTGAGGAAAAGACCAACCTCGTCGAGCAGACCCGCGCCGAAGTCCAGGAATCGGAAATCGCCCTCGCCACGTTGCGGCAGGAAGAACGCGCCGCGCAGACCGTTGTGTCGCAAGTCATCCGCCAGGTGGAGGATACCACGCGCGAAATGGCACGGCTCACCCAGCAGGAACAGGTCGATCACGAGCGCCACGAGCGCCTGCGCGAAGCCATGGCCAGCGCGCTCGCCGCTCGGCAGGAAGCCGAAGCGCAGATGGCGGAACTCCAGAACCAGCTCGACAGCCTCGCCGCCGAGGAAGAACAGGCCACGAACAAGCTGACCGAGTCGCGTATCGAGCTCGCCACCCAGACGCAGCAATGCGACGCGTGGCAGCAGCAGCGCGAGCCGGTCGCCACGCGCTTGCAGGAATTGCGCGAACTGGTCGAGCTTCGCACCCGCGAATCCGCCGAGCACGAGCGTCGCGTCTCGCACGCCAAAGAGGAAATTGCTTCCGCCGAGCGCGAGCACGCCGAGAAGACCGAGGCGCAGACGCTCATCGCGGGTGAACTCGAACTCACGCTGACCAAGCGGTCCGAATCGCAGGCGCTGATCGACGAGCAGGAGATCCTGCTCCGCACCCTGCGCCACGAGCAGCACGACATCCAGTCCGCCCGCTCCGAAAACGAAGTGAAGCTGGCCGAGCAGAAGCTCTTCCTCCGGACTCTACGCGAACGTTTCCGCCGCGATTACCAGAAGGAACTGGAAGAACTCGCTGAGCTGACGGAGGAAGATGCGTCCACCGACTGGGCCACGCTCGAAAGCGAAGTCGCCACCAAGCGCGCCGCGCTCGACGCCATCGGGCCGGTCAACCTCGAGGCCATCACCGAGTACGATGAGCTCGAGCAGCGCTATACCTTCCTCACCGGCCAGGAGACCGATCTCCTTACCGCGAAGGAGCAGATCCTCAAGGCGATTACCGAAATCAACCGCACCACGCAGAAGCTCTTCGCCGACACCTTCGAGCAGGTCAAAATCAACTTCCAGGAGATGTTCACCGAGCTCTTCAACGGCGGCAAGGCCACGCTGAAGTTGCAGGACGAGAACGACCCGCTCGAATGCGGCATCGAGATCGAGGCGCGCCCGCCCGGCAAGCAGCCGCAGTCGGTCAGCCTGCTCTCTGGCGGCGAGCGTACCATGACGGCCGTCGCGCTCCTCTTCGCCATCTACATGGTGAAACCGAGCCCGTTCTGCGTGCTCGACGAGTTGGACGCGCCGCTGGACGAATCAAACATCAATCGCTTCATCAAAATCCTGAAACGGTTTCAGGAGCAGTCGCAGTTCGTCGTCATCACCCACAACAAGCGGACGATCAGCATCGCCGACGTGTTGTACGGCGTGACGATGGAGGAGCGCGGCGTGTCGAAATTCGTCTCTCTACGGTTGCAAAAACGCGAGGCCCCGGTGCATACTGTGGTTGATGGCGCACCCGCAGCTGAGGAGCACGTTCCGTCGATCGCGGAATCGTTCAACAAGTAATCGGACTGGCCCGGAAGGGCTTGTCCAACCTTACCGCAGAAATGCGATAATTAATTTGAATGGGCCGGGGGGCCGGTGTGTCTAACCAGCGGCGGACTATTGCCGCCCTGTGACAACCCTGCCCCAATGATCAATATCCAGCTCACGCGGTAAGAGAATTTTGAAGCTATGACAGCCTCCAACTGCCTCTGTCTGATCGCGATGGGCCTCGCCGTCATGACCGGGCAAATCGCCTGGGCCGATGATGATGTCACGGTTGTCCCGGCACCGAGCGCGTCTCCTTCACCCGCCCAGAAGACGGCTTCGGCAGATGGCTCGCCCGTGGTGCACAAGTCGCTCCATAAGAAAAAAAAGACGGACACGGCGACGACCACCCCGGCGCTTGCTCCCGCCACAGCTTCGGCTCCCGCGGCGGCATCTCATCCCGCGCCGTCCATAGTCGTAGGCCCGGCGCCGACGACAACGATTACCGTGAATCATCCGGCTCCCGCGCCCGTTTCTCCCGTTGTTGTGGTGACGTCCCACCCCGCGCCGATCAACTCGCCCGTTACAGTGACCCCGCCTCCGCCGCCGCACGCACCGATCAACCCCACGCCAATCAAGATTTCGACCGTATCGATTCCCGTCCCTGCCGCCACCTCGCCCTCGGTGACCCCGGCTGTCCAATCCTCCGCGTTGGCGCCGACCGTGGTGGAAACCGGTCTCCCGGTCGCGAAATATTCGGGTATCAACGCACCGATCAAGGGCGTTTCGACTTACATTCCGCCTGCCGCGCCGCTGCCGGCTAAGACCGTCACCGGCTCGACTACGCATCCTTACTACGCCAGCATCATTCCCACCTCGGTCATCCCGCTGACCTCCACCGCTGCCGGCGCCTACTCCACGCCGCCGAGCCGCACGACGACGCCGTTGTCCGATTTCAAGTTCGTCAATTTCTCCAAGCCGAAGACCACCTCCTATCCGTGGAAGATGGGGATCATTACGACCGAGTTTTGGATCGGCGAAGGCGGCTCGACCATCAGCCCGACGGACAACATCGGCAGCGCATGGGACGAGCATTGGCGCTCGACCAACCGGGGCACCGACAATCCCGAGGACCGCAACGGCTTTGCTTCCGCCGACCATGCCTCGACGGTCAACCCCTTCTACGTCGCACTGCCCTTCAACGATCTGGCCTACCCTGAAAAAGCCTATCTCGTGCCTCGCAGCTGGCACCGCCAAAACGTCGATGGCAAGCAGGTCTCGGCCTGCAAGGACCGCTGGGTCGAAATCAAAAATGCCTCCGGGCGGGTTTGCTACGCGCAGTGGGAGGACGTCGGGCCCTTGCGCTCGGATCACGCCGAGTATGTCTTCGGCAACGACCGTCCCAACACCTACACCCGCGCCGGGCTCGATATTTCACCGGCCGTCGCCCAATACCTCGGCATCGACGAGAACCATAAGGCGGTCACCTCCTGGCGCTTTGTCGACGACGAGGACGTGCCGCCCGGCCAGTGGCTGAAGTACGACGAACAGGCGGTCATTTTCACCGCCATGCACCAGTTGAAGAACGGTGGCGCTCCGGCGTCCGACCTCCCTATCCAAAAGGCCTCCGAGCCGATCGACGACCAGAATACGGACTCGAACCGGAAGCGGATTGACCAATCGAAGGGGTAGGACTGCCTTCGTAGCCGCAGCCAGATGCCGTGCAATTTTTCTTGGAGCGGCGTCAAGGGACTTAGGCCGAGGCTATGAGCAAATCTGGCACTTTCTGCCGTCGCCAGCCAAACTTGCCGGGCGAAACTTACCGATCGATATCGGTCCGCTTTTCTCCATTGAGGACACTGAGAAAGCGCGTCGTCTGTCGGCGCAAACCTTGGAAAAGCAAATTTTTCGTCCGCGCGTAGCCATAGCGATCTTCCAGCAGCTTGGTCCTCTGGTCGGCCGAAAGAATGATCATCTTCAACTGCAATTCCAGCTTCAGATGTTTACGGCCTTGGGCCGAACGCAGGCTGGCGCCGAGCTGGTCACTAAACAAGTCCTCGGTGTGGAACGCCTTCCGCATGATCTCGAAAACCGATTGCTTCATGTCGGTCGGCTCGACGTCAGGGATCAGCAGGAGCGGATGACCTTCCTCGCCGCCAACGTGAAGTGCCGTGCCCTCGGCGCCGGTCTTACCCGCCTCGTCCTCGCCACCCGAAGCGCGCGAAAGTGTCAAAAGAATTTCCAGTTGCTTATCCAAGAGAGAGATGTCCTGGTGAAGCTGTTCCCGACAAGATGTGAAAAGTTCGACCGATTTAGAAGACCCCGTTACACGCGGATGGCGCTCCAAAGTCGCGTAGGTCTGGTACAGCTCCATTGCGCTGAGCAGCAGGTCGTTAAGCTCCGTCAGCTCTTGTTGAGTCGGAAGAAGCGGTAAAGCTGAGGAATCGAACTTCATTGAAGATGTAAATTATTTATTGCATAACTCGTGCCACTCTTGCAAGTATTGATTGGAGCGAAGTCCTAGCTATCTTCCTGTCTACAACGTTAAGACGTGTGCGCGTCGGTCGAAGTTACCAAATGCTCCCTCCTCGCTCCTTTTGGGCCTGCCTTTTTTTGGGGACGGCGATGGTGTGGGGGCATTCTCTTCGCGCCGCTGACCCCAATTCTGCCGCTGCGACGACCATCCCTGTCGGCGACGCCAACACGAACATTATAGTCGAAGCGGAGATGCGAGCGACCGGGGCAGAGAAGCGTGGCGACTTCCCCGCGCTGGTTCAGGCCTTGAACGACGAGGCCGATGCCCGGCTGCGGATGAACGATTTTGACACGGGTGAAAAATTGCGGCTGCGCGTCTTGCACCTGCAGGAACAGCACGCGGGTCGCGACTCCCTGCGCGTGGCCGATGCGCTGCTGAATCTCGGCTGGTTCTACGCGAACATGGCGCGATATGAGGAAGCGCAGTCGGCGCTCGACCGCTGCCAGGACATCCGGCAGCGCCTGCTCGGCAACGACGCGGCGCCGGTGGCGGAAGCGCTCAACGCCCTCGGCTCGCTGGAGGAGAACCGCAGCAACCTGACGCTGGCCGAGGCCTTCTATGAACAGGCGATTGAGATCCAGACCAAAGTA
>CAZZWT010000188.1:0-230 GCA_964657775.1 uncultured Candidatus Methylacidiphilales bacterium
CGACGATCGCCACGGTCTCCACCGCGACCACCACCGCCGCCGCCACCGCCACGGTATCCACCGCCGCCGCCGCCTTCGCGCTGTTCCATCGGACGCGCTTCATTGACGGTCAGGGCCCGGCCATTGATTTCCTGGCCATGGAACTTCGCGATCGCGGCCTGCGCTTCATCGGCAGTGCCCATTTCGACGAAGCCAAAGCCGCGGGGGCGGCCCGTTACGCGGTCGTTGAT
>CAZZWT010000188.1:240-6467 GCA_964657775.1 uncultured Candidatus Methylacidiphilales bacterium
CATCTGGACCCGCGCGACATGACCCGCCTGGGCAAAGAGATCGGTCAGGTCGTTTTCCGTCATGCTAAAGGGCAGGTTGCCCACATACAGTTTTACGCTCATTATTTCCTTCTTGGATGGCTTGCTGATGTTTCCGGGATCGGATCTACGCTGCCACTGAGCTAAAACTCACCTAGCACCGAACGTCAACTTACCTTAAAGCCGGATGGTAAGATAAGAAGGCGACGGCGCAAGTAAATTCTGGCGGGGGGATTTTCGGGGGTGGGTTGTACCGATGGACGTAATTCCAAAGGGGCAGCCATCCGGAGAAGCCCTGCGAAAAATCCAGGATCGAGCGAATTTAAAGGTAGCGGGCGCAGGCCCGGCGCCGGAACGGTTGCGCGAGCGCGCGCGACCGACTGGGCTCCCGCACGAGAACCGCGCCCCTTTTTGAATCGAATAGTCAGGGCGTCCGCACGGGACGCTCCGGCGCGAGGGCCTGCGCGGGCTAACTTTTGGTTCGCGACGCTTCGATGATGCCAACGATTTCTTCTGAAATAGCAATCTCCGTCCATCGCGCGAAGCGGTCATTGGGCGGCCAGGACGGTAGGGGACTCGCGGCGCGGCGGCGGATATCTTCCGCCAAGGCGCGGCTCTCGCCGTGGCGGAAGGTGGTGGCGAGTCCGCCCAGGCCGGCCTCTTGAATAAGGTCCGGCACGTGGCCGCGCGCCGGGCCGATGAAGACGAAGGGGCGCTCGACCGCGAGGATGTTGTAGACTTTGCACGGATGGACGATGCCGACGAAGGTCTCGCCCATCGCGGCGACTTGCACATCCGCTGCGGAGAGCGAGGCGGAGAGCGACTCGAAGGGTTGGTAGCCGAGGAAGGTGACGTTGGGCCACGACTCGGCTTGGGCGCAATAGCGCAGGGTACGCCATTCCGTACCGCCGCCGACGAAGCAGAAGTGGATGCGCGGGTCGTCGCGCAACAACCCCGCCGCCTCGACCAGCGATTCGAGCGGATGTACCGGCGTGTGATTGCCGGAGTACATGACCACGAATTTGTCGGACAGCCCGTGCTCCCGGCGGAATCGCTCGCGGCCCGCGGCGTCGAAGTGGATGTCCCCGTGCATCCAAATCGGCACGGTCGCGATCTTCTCCGCGGCTATGCCCTTGGCCACGATGCGCTCCTTCATATAGGCATCGAGCACAATGACCGAGTCCGCCGCGCGCAGGCTCCAGCGCGAGAACGCCTCCAATAGATGAGCCATTGGGCTCCCCGCGCTGAGCCAGCCGACCGCGATCGCCTCGTCCGGGTTGAGATCCATCACCCAATAGATGAAGCGGCTGCGCCACCACCGCGCCAAGGCGGCACCAAGCACGGAGAGCAGCGGCGGTGTGGTGAGCGTGACGACGACATCGGCCCGGCGCAGGAGGAGCGCGCGCCACTTCGCGGCGATGAGGAAGGTGAGAAAATCGAGCGCAAGGCCGAGCTTCGATCCATGGCCAAAGCCGGTGCTGCCGACGCGGACGATCTCGATCCCACGCCACGATTCGCGCACCGGGTAGCTCCTCCCCGGATCGTCGTAGCCGCGGCGACCAGTCAGCACGGTCACCTCATGCCCGCGTTTCACCAGCGCCTGCGCCAGCCCGGCGAGATGCTGCCCGGTCGAGGCCGGATCGGGATAAAACACCTGGTTGATCAGCAGCACACGCACGCTGCCACTCTGCAATTTTTTGGTCAGGATAAACAAGTTTAACAGGATGGCAGGCGGAATTAGAAAGGAGTTACATGAGGCACGAGAAATGAAGAAACCAGATAACTCCTCCTCATGTTGTTCCTGTAAATCCTGTCTCAATTTAGTCGCCCAAAAAAATCAAACAAACCGATTGTCTCCCGAATATCTTCAGTTACGATGACGGCGCGATGATCGTCTCCCGACCAAAGCTTTCGTGGATGGAGAGGATGTATTTGCCCGGCATTCTGACCGGGCTGAAAATCACGGCAGGTCACTTCAAGCGTGTGCTCTTCAACAAGGGCACCGTCACCATGCAGTACCCGGAGGAGAAATGGCCGATGCCCGACGGTTACCGCGGCGCACCCACGCTGGTGCGCGATGAGGAAGGCCGCGAGAAATGCGTCAGTTGCCAGCTCTGCGAATTTGTGTGCCCTCCCCGCGCGATTCGCATCACCCCGGGCGAGATTCCGCTCGATTCCCCTCACGCCAAGGTGGAGAAGGCGCCGAAGGCTTTTGACATCGACATGATCCGCTGCATCTATTGCGGGCTGTGCGAGGAAGTCTGCCCGGAGGAGGCGATTTTCCTGCTCAAGGACTACGCGATCACCGGCCTGAGCCGCGCGGAAATGGTCCACAACAAGGCCAAGCTTTACGAACTGGGCGGCACGCTGCCCAAGCCAATTCACAAGTGGGATAAGAACAAATAGTCAGCCGCTGGAGGGGGAGAAAATGTTGTTGTCCGTAGACGTACTCAAACACAGTTTCGCCGTCACGCGATCGCGCGCCTGCTCGCACCCCTTGCTCCCAAGTTTTATTTGGGAGCGCTTCTTGTTCCTCGCCAAGTTTTACTTCGCACAGATCCAACCTACCCTCTGCCCCGCGAAGATCGGAAATAGAACTACTTCAGCATGTGCGTTCCCACGTACAACTTGGGAACGGGGCAGCCGTGGAGGGTTGCACCACCCATGAACGCGCTCTTTTTTTGGATTTTCTCGGTCGGGATGATCGTCTGCGCGCTCGCGGTCATCTTCAATCGCAACGCGGTGGCCAGCGCGTTGTGCTTCACCTTTGCCATCGTCTTCATGGCGGGGCTTTTCGTCATGCTCAGCGCGTTCTTCCTCGCGGCGGTGCAGATCATCGTCACGGCCGGCGCGGTGATGGTGCTCTTTCTCTTTATTATCATGCTCCTCGATCTCGATGCGATGGAGCACGTGCCACGGCAGAAACTTTGGACCGCCTTCACGCTCCTCCTCGCGGTGGGTTTTCTCATCATCGTGGGCAAGACGCTGGCCCTGACGCCCCAGGGCTTCGTCACCCAGAACGCCCTCGAGGCCTCGACCGCTCCTGCCACCGTCACGAAAATCGTGCAGCGCCATCCCGGCACGCATGGCGTGAGCGTTGCGCCCGCTGTCAGCCAGAGCGACTTCGACCAACTCGACGACACGCACCGCATCGGTCGCCTGCTCTTCGCCACCAACCTCGCCCCGGGCCAGACCTCCTACGTCGCGCCGTTTGAAATCACCAGCTTGCTGATTCTTGTCGCCACGGTCGGCGTCATCGTGCTCTGCAAGCAGGACGACAAGCCCAAGCCGCGCCGGCACGAGCTCATCGTCCGCGAAGCCCCGCCGGTGGTTGAGGCTGAAAAGGTAAAAGTGTAGAGGTTAAAGGACAGAAACCAAAATCCATTCGCCATCCGTAATCTCAGCTTTTCTACTGCCTTCACCTTTTTCTTTTACCTTTTAACTCTTTCCTTTCCCCGCCATGGAAATCACCCTCAACCATTACCTGGCCGTTGCCGCCATCCTGTTCGCCATTGGCCTCATGGGCGTGGTCATGCGGCGCAATCTGCTCATCATTTATATGTCGCTGGAGATGATGCTGCAGGCGGCCAACCTCACCTTCGTCGCCTTTAGCCGCTTCAACGGCGCGCTCGATGGCCAGGTCTTCGTCTTCTTCGTCATCACTGTTGCCGCCGCCGAGGTTGCGGTCGGCCTGGCGCTGATCGTCGCCCTCTATCGCCTCAAGCGGACCACGCAAATCCAGGACCTCACCACGCTTAAGTTCTAAGGACTATGGACCAATATTTCGCTTGGTTTCTCCTGCTCGCCCCGCTGGCCGCGACCATCGCGATCCTGCTTGATCTTCATCGCAAGCCCAACTACGCCATCGGCGCCTCGATCGGCTCGGCCGCCGTCTGCTTCCTCACCGCGCTCGCCGTGGCCAGCGGCGCGATCAAGGAACCGCCGCCCTACGAGTGGATCAACGTCGGCGGCATGAAGATCGACATCGGCATGATCTTCGACCCGCTCTCGAAAGGCATGCTGCTCGTCGTCACCGGCGTGGGCCTGCTGGTCCACATCTTCTCCTACGGCTACATGGCGCACGACCCGGGCAAGGGCCGCTTCTTCGGCGGACTCTCCATCTTCATGTTCTCCATGACCGGCATCGTCGTCGCCGACAACCTGATCATGATGTTCCTCTTTTGGGAAGGCGTGGGCCTCAGCTCGTACCTCCTAGTCGGTTTCTGGTACGAAAAGGAAAGCGCCGCGCAGGCCGCGAACAAGGCGTTCGTTTGCAATCGCCTCGCCGATTTCGGGTTCATGATCGGCATCCTGACACTCTGGCTGCTGATGGGCACCGTCTCCGTGCGGCCCGAGGTGCTGGCGGAGCCCGGCCACCATGTCAAGCCGGTCAATGTCGGCTCCATCCTGACGCCGCAAGAGCTGGCCCACTACAACCTCGCCGCACCGGTGGAGGGCCAGGGGCGGATTGCGGCCAATAAGGCCCTGGTCCTCATCATGGTGCTGGGCCTCTTCTGCGGTTGCATCGGAAAATCGGCCATGGTGCCGCTTCACGTCTGGCTGCCCGACGCGATGGAAGGCCCGACGCCGGTTTCCGCGCTCATCCACGCCGCCACCATGGTCGCCGCTGGCGTCTACATGCTCTGTCGGGTCTATCCGATGCTGCTGCTTTCGTTGGACGGCATGGCGGTCATTGCCTTCATCGGCTGCTTCACCGCCATTTTCGCCGCGCTCATCGCCGTGCAGCAAAACGATATCAAGCGCATCCTGGCCTACTCCACGCTCTCGCAGCTCGGGTACATGGTCATGGCCGTCGGTTGCGGCGGGCCGGATGCCGCGATGTTCCACCTGACCACGCACGCCTTTTTCAAGGCGCTCCTCTTCCTCGCCGCCGGCTCGGTCATCCATGCGTTGCATGACGAGCAGGACATCTGGAAAATGGGCGGTCTCTTCAACAAGATCCCGCTTACCTCGATTTGCTTCCTTATCGGCTTCCTTGCGCTGAGCGGCGTGCCGCCCTTCGCCGGATTCTTCAGCAAGGATTACGTCCTCTCCATCGCGCTGGCGCGGAGCCCTTGGTTTTACTGGACGGGCGTGATCACCGCGTTCCTCACGGCTTTCTACATGACGCGCCTCTTCATCGTGGCGTTTCTCGGCCAGGCCCGCACCAAGGCGGCGGAGCATCCGCATGAGTCGGGCCCTTCGATGACCATCCCGCTCATCATTCTTTCCGTGCTCGCCGTCTTGGGCGGATTCATCGGATTAAAACCCTATTATAATCTGTGGTCCACCAGTGTGCTTGCCGCCAATCACCAATCCGGAATCATCCCGCCGCCCGAGGACACGGGCCTTCTGTACGAAATGATCGTCCCGAGCCTGTTCGTTCTCGCCGGGCTTGGCCTGGCTTGGGTGCTCTACACCGGCGCGGCGCGCGATCCGCTGAACATCAAGCTGCTTGCCAATAAATTCTACATCGACGAGTTTTACGACCGCAGCCTGGTCGGGGGCCAGCAGTTGACCGCACGCCTGTTCAACTGGTTTGATAGCTGGATCCTCGACGGTCTCATTATCCGCGGCTCGGCCTACATCAGCCTCGGCGTAGGCGAGTTCCTGCGCCTTTTCCAGACCGGCAGCCTCCAGACCTACGCTTTCATCTTCAGCCTCGGTGGACTCGTCGTGATCTACTTCACTCTTTTCTCGCACTAACCGGCCATGAATATCTCCCCGCTGCTCTGCCTCCTCCTGGCGCCGCTGATCGCGATTGGCTTCATTCTGGCCAAGGCGCCCGCGCGCACCGTCACCATCATCGCCGCCGCGTTCAATCTCGTCCTGTCGCTCGGCCTCATCTGGGGTTATCACCCGTCGATCGCGGGCGGCTACGACTACGTGATGGACTTCGTCTGGGTCAACATGCAGGGCGTGCCGCCCATCCACTTCCATCTCGCCGTCGATGGCATCAGCCTGCCGCTCGTTTTCCTGACCGGCATCGTCACCCTCGCCGCGGTGGTCATCTCCCCCGGCAACATCCGCCGCTCGTCGGAGTATTATTGTTACCTGCTCCTCATGTCGCTCGGCGCGATGGGCGCGTTCACCTCGCTCGATCTCTTTTTCTTCTTCATCTTCCACGACTTCGCGCTCATCGCCACCTTCCTCCTCATCGGCATCTGGGGCGCGCAGAACCGGCAATTTGCCTCGTTCCAGGTCACGAT
>CAZZWT010000189.1:0-6441 GCA_964657775.1 uncultured Candidatus Methylacidiphilales bacterium
CCGAGGCGATCGAGACCTATCGCCACGTGGCGGACAACAACCCCGACTTCCCCCAAGTGCAGTACAATCTGGGCAAGGCGCTGCTGCAGGCCGGCCAGGTGAACGAGGCCATCGATCACCTGACAATGGCCATCGACCTCGACCCGAAACTCGCGGCGGCGCACGACAACCTCGGCAGCGCACTCGCGCAGACGGGACATCTGTCCGCTGCCATCGGGCAATTCCAAGCCGCGCTCCTGATCGATCCTGGCTTGGTCCCGGCACGTAACAACCTCGCGCTCGCGCTGGCGCAGACCGGCCAGGTTGCCGAGGCCATCGAGGAGTTCCAGCACGTCCTGCAGATCGACCCGGGCAACACGAAAGCGCGGGATAGTTTGGCGAAGTTGCAGACGCTGCGAAGGTAAGTGGCCTGCGCCGGGAACCTTTCTCGTTTTTAACTCTCCGTCCGCTCGCCGGCCCGCACGAAGAGCAGGATCATCTCCACGAACGAGGCCACGAGCAAACTCAGCACGCACGCGGTCACAAAGGTGATGGTGGCGTCGAGCTTCTTGTCCGGCTTCGAGGGCTCGCGCGGGATCGAGGCGCGCTCGACCACGCGGACATAGCTGCGGGAGGCCTCGGCGAGCACCGGATCGTGCATCTGCCAGTTGCGCGCGCTTTGGTAGCGGTTGGCCACGCCATTGGCGATGTCGGCCGCTTCTTCCGGCACGTCGCTCGCGGCGGTGATCTCGACCAGGTTCGTCCCGGGCTTCACCTCGATCTTCACCAGCCGCTCCATCCGGGTCAGCGCATCGACATCGGGTAATTCGTTCCCGTCGGGCTTATTCAGCCGCTCGGCCCACCGCCGCTCCAGGCCCAGATCCTTGATCACCGCCAGCAGCAGCTCGGGCGACATCATCATGTTCACGAATTCCGGCTGCATCGCCACCGGCGCGGGTGTCGAGTTGGCCGGCGTCACCAGGTCACTCGCGGGCACCTCCAACACCGCTCTGGCGTAGTAGACCTTCGGCAGCACGTCATCGACGAGATAAAAACCGGCCGCCACGGTCAGGCTGAAGGTGATCGCGCCCAGCACCAGCCAGCGGATGACCACCGACGCATACCGCTGCATCCGTTTGACGGACGGTGCTTTCATAAAGAGAAGTCGCTGGGAGGGAACGGTTCTGGCTTGGTGCACTTCCGTTCAATATCGGTATGCGCCAGCCGGACATGAGTTTCCATGCCGACCGTGGGCGAGTCATTCTGACTCGATTTCGTGACGTTTTGTCGCATTTTTAGGGTGATACTCCTCCGGTGCCATGCAGGGAAATTAGCATAATTATCTAGAAACGAGCAACTTACATTATTGCTACAATCGCGGCCCGACTCCTGCAGACTGTCAGTAACTATGGCAAAGATTTTAGGCATCGATTTAGGCACGACGAACTCCTGCATGGCCATCATGGAAAATGGCGAGCCGGTGGTTCTGGAAAATTCCGAAGGCGCGCGGACGACTCCGTCTGTGGTTGCTTTCACCAAGACGGGTGAGCGTCTCGTGGGCCAGGCGGCCAAACGCCAGGCGATCACCAATTCCACCAACACGATTTTCTCCGTCAAGCGTTTCATGGGCCGCAAGTTCGCCGAGGCGAAGGACGAAAAGTCCCGCGTTCCCTACAAGCTCGTCGAAGCAAAGAATGGCGATGCCCACATTGAGGTAGACGTTAAGGGCGAGAAAAAGATCTACTCCCCAGAGGAAATTTCCTCATTTATTTTGGGCAAGCTCAAGGCCGACGCGGAAGCGAAGCTCGGCGAAAAGATCACCCAGGCCGTCATCACGGTCCCTGCTTATTTTAACGACAGCCAGCGCCAGGCGACGAAGGACGCGGGCCGCATTGCCGGCCTCGAAGTGCTGCGCATTATCAATGAGCCGACCGCGGCCTCGCTGGCTTACGGCCTCGAGAAGAAGAAGGACGAGAAGATCGCCGTCTACGACTTGGGCGGCGGCACGTTCGACATTTCCGTGCTCGAAATCGGCGACGGCGTCTTTGAAGTCAAAGCCACCAACGGTGATACCCACCTCGGCGGCGATGACTGGGACAACGCCATCATGGATTGGCTGCTCAAGGAATTTAAGGCCGAAAGCGGCATCGATTTAAACGGACAGCCGGACGCCATCCAGCGTCTGAAAGAGGAATCCGAAAAGGCGAAGATCGCCCTTTCCTCCTCGCAGTCCTACGAAATCAACCTGCCGTTCATCACGGCGGACCAGACCGGGCCGAAGCACATCCGCAAGGATTTGACGCGCGCGAAGCTGGAGCAACTCACCGACTCGCTCACCGAGCGGACGGTCAAACCGGTCAATGCCTGTCTCGCGGATGCGAAGCTGGCGGCGGCGCAGATCGATGAGCTCGTGCTCGTCGGCGGCATGACCCGCATGCCCAAGATCATCGAACTCGCGCGCAAGCTCGTGAACAAGGAGCCGCACAAGGGTGTGAACCCGGATGAAGTCGTCGCCGTCGGCGCGGCCATCCAGGGCGGTGTGCTCAAGGGCGATGTGAAGGATGTGCTGTTGCTCGACGTGACGCCGCTGACGCTGGCCATTGAAACGGCCGGTTCCGTCGCGACGCCGATGATCCCGCGCAACACCACCGTTCCGACCAAGAAGTCGCAGACTTTCTCGACCTACTCAGACAATCAGCCCGGCGTGGAAATCAAGGTCCTGCAGGGCGAACGCCCGCTGGCCCGCGACAACAAGCAGCTCGGCACGTTCCACCTCGAAGGCATCCCGCCCGCCCCGCGCGGCACGCCACAGATCGAAGTGACCTTCGACATCGATGCCAACGGCATCCTGCACGTCTCCGCCAAGGATATGGGCACGGGCAAGGAACAGAAGATCTCCATCACCGGTTCGAGCGGTCTGACCAAGGACGAAGTCGAAAAGATGACCAAGGATGCGGAAGCGCATGCCGAGGAAGACAAAAAGGCCAAGGAAAAGATCGAGATCCGGAACAACGCCGACTCCACGGCTTACAGCGCCGAGAAAATGCTGAAAGACTTGGGCGACAAGGTCGATGCGGCGAAGAAGACGGAGATCGAGGACGAGATCAAGAAGGTCAAGGAAGCGCTTGAGAAGGACGATGCCGACGCGATCAAGGCGGCGGTCGAATCCCTCAACGCCAAGGTCCAGGCCGTCTCCGCCGATCTCTACAAGCAGGCCGCAGCGAAAGCCCCGACCGGTGGCGCCCCCGAAGGTGCGCCTGACCCCCAGACGCCCCCGACCGGCGCCGCTGAAGCCCCGAAGGACGCCGACGTGGTCGACGCCGACTTCGAGATGGTCGACAAAGACGAAAAGAAGGGGAAGAAATGATCGAAGCGAAGGGACCAATTGCTTTCACCAACATCCAAATTGGTGAAGGCTTTCATAGTGGAAGCGGTGTGCTCTGCTGGGACACAGATTTACGTTACCACTTCATTCGCATAGATGACTTTAGGAGCTATACCGACCATATCTATCCGCCGTCGTTTTCGCAAACTGGCCCAGACGGGTGGAACCGAGTTCCACAGGCACCCTTACGGTGGAAACTTCCCGTAGATGCGCCGCTAAGAGAAGATGGCAAGGGTGGGTTTTTGTTGGAATTTCCGACGCCTTCTTTTGAAATGACCGTAAGCTAATGAAAATTTCTAGGATATTCGACGCCTTGAGCAGCCCTGAAAGGGCTGCAATCCTACAGCCCAGGGTTGGCGCGCAGCGCCTACCCTGGGTAGCATTAAATTGCAATCACAACCCTGTAAGGGTTGAATAGTGCTCCCGGAGAACCACTATGACCAATACCATGACTGTCGAGGCGCCCTCACTTGAAACAACGGCAAAAAAGTCGTTGTGAAACAATCGCCATGGGACGATGTGACCTTCAAGGCCGATCTGCCGCACATCATGCGTGAGCTCAAGTTCTTTAAGGGTGAACTCGAAATGCACTCTCACAACATCGGTACTGGTGAATTTGCTCGGCGCGTCCTCACCGCCGACGAAGTCGATTCGCTTTACCTGAATGAGAACGGCGTGGCGATCCTCGACAAGACCTGTAGCGACTGATTTTCGGAGACAGATAGCAGCGACAGAAAAACCCAAAGAGAAAACCAACATGGCTGATACCACTGAAAAAACCTACACCATCACATCCACGGACGGTAAGTCCTTCACGGCCTCGGCCGAGTCGATCGCGTGGACGGAGAATGGCGAGTTCATCCTCCTCATGGTCGGCGAAGAGACCAAGCATGTGATCGTGGCCGCGAACGTAGTCGCCGTCACCGAAAAATAACCCTTTAAGATAGTCATCCCGCGCAGGCGGATCGGAACAGTTTCGGAAGCCGTGGCAACACGGCAGGCCCGAACCGTTCCTCCGCCAGCAAAGGAAGGCTTTAGCAACAAACCAACAACAACAGAAAAAAAGGAGACACGAATATGGCAAATACCCCATCATTCCGTCCTCTCGGCGACCGGGTGCTTGTGCAGCCGCTCGAAGAAGGCGAAGTCAAAAAGGGCGGCATCATCATCCCCGATACCGCGAAGGAAAAACCCCAGGAAGCAAAAGTCGTGGCCATCGGCACCGGCAAGATCGACGACGAAGGCAAGAAGAAGCCCTTCGAAGTAAAGATCGGCGACCGCGTGCTGATCAGCAAGTACGGCGGCACCGAGATCAAGATCGACGGCACGGCCTACCAGGTCCTGCGCGAAGACGACATCCTCGGCATTTTGGCCTAGTTGCATTCAGGCTCATCTCACCTTATTCAGGCTGGTTTGGGCCGATTCATGAACATTCACGCTTCAAGGTTAAATTCAGAACAAAAGGAAAAATCATATGGCAGCTAAACAACTACAATTCGACGACAAAGCCCGGCAGGCCCTCCTGCGCGGCGTCGAGAAACTGAGCCGCGCCGTCAAGGCCACGCTCGGACCGCGTGGACGCAACGTCGTCCTCGACAAGAAATTCGGTTCACCCACGATTACCAAGGACGGCGTCACCGTCGCCAAGGAAATCGAACTGGAAGACCCCTACGAGAACATTGGCGCCCAGCTCGTTCGCGAAGTCGCGAGCAAGACCAGCGACATCGCCGGCGACGGCACCACCACGGCGACCGTTCTCGCCGAAGCCATCTACAAGGAAGGCCTCAAGAACGTCACCGCCGGTTCCAACCCCACGAGCCTGCAGCGCGGCATCGACAAGGCCGTTTCGGCCATCACCGATGAACTCGCCCGCATCTCCAAAAAGGTGAAGGACAAGGAAGAGATCAAGCAGGTCGCGACCGTCTCCGCCAACTGGGACACCACCATCGGCGAAATCATCGCTGACGCGCTGGACAAGGTCGGCAAAGACGGCACCGTTACCGTCGAAGAAGCCAAGGGCATCGAAACCTCCCTCGACGTCGTCGAAGGCATGCAGTTCGACAAGGGCTACCTGTCTCCCTACTTCGTCACGAACGCGGAAGACCTCGAAGCCGTGCTCGAGAACGCCTACATCCTGATCCACGAGAAGAAAATCTCGAACCTCAAGGACATGCTGCCCTTGCTGGAAAAGATCGCGAAGTCGAGCCGTCCGTTGCTCATCATCGCCGAAGAAGTCGAAGGCGAAGCGCTCGCGACTCTCGTCGTGAACAAGCTCCGCGGCACCATCCAGGTCTGCGCCGTCAAGGCCCCGGGCTTCGGTGATCGCCGCAAGGCCATGCTGGAAGACATCGCGGTTCTGACCGGCGGTCGTCTGCTCAGCGAAGACCTCGGCATGAAGCTCGAGAACGTCACCCTCGAAGAACTGGGCCGCGCCAAGCGCCTGGTCATCGACAAGGAAAACACCACGATCATCGAAGGCGAAGGCAAGAATGCCGACATCCAGGGCCGCGTTGCCCAGATCCGCCGTCAGATCGAGGAGACGACCTCCGACTACGACAAGGAGAAGCTGCAGGAACGCCTGGCCAAGCTGGCCGGTGGTGTTGCGGTCATCAATGTCGGCGCCGCGACGGAAACCGCGCTGAAGGAAAAGAAAGCCCGCGTGGAAGACGCGTTGCACGCGACCCGTGCGGCCGTCGAGGAAGGCATCGTCCCTGGCGGCGGTGTGGCTCTCATCCGCGCCCAGAAGGCCCTCGACAAGCTCGAGCTCACGGGCGATGAGTTGATCGGTGCGAATATCATTCGCCGCGCGGTCGAACAGCCCCTGCGCACGCTCGTTGAAAACGCCGGTGGCGAAGGCTCCGTCGTCGTCAACGAAGTGAAGAACCGCAAGGGTAACGAAGGTTACAACGTTGCCACTGGCCAGTACGTTGACCTCGTCAAGGCTGGCGTCGTTGACCCGACCAAGGTGACCCGCTCCGCGTTGCAGAACGCGGCTTCCATCAGCGGCCTGCTCCTCACGACCGAGTGCGTCGTGACCGAGCTCCCTGAAAAGGAAAAGCCGGCTCACGCAGGTGGCG
>CAZZWT010000190.1:0-6439 GCA_964657775.1 uncultured Candidatus Methylacidiphilales bacterium
CCCGGGCAACAAGTAGCCCGGGCCACCCAAACATGAACGGGTTGCAGCGAAGGTATTCATCATCATACCTTGTCGGCGACGCGTTCGCCGAGGAGTCCGCGCGGGCGCAGGAGGAGCACGAGCATCAGCACGGCGAAGGTGGTGACGTCGTTCCACTCGCTGCCGAAGGAGAGGGTGGTCAGCGCCTCCGTGAGGCCGATGATCATGGCGCCGAGCACCGCGCCGGGGACGTTGCCGATGCCGCCGAGAATCGCCGCGGTGAACGCCTTGAGGCCGACGCGGTAGCCAGCGTCGAAGACGAGCACGTTGTTGTACATCGAGAACATGACGCCCGCGATCGCGGCCAGCGCGGAGCCGAGGATGAAGGTGAACGCGATGACCTTGTTGACCGGAATGCCGACGAGGCTGGCCATGAGTTGATCCTGTGCGGTGGCGCGGAGCGCGATGCCGAGCCGCGTGTGGTTGATGAGATAGTAGAGGCCCGTCATGATGACGAGCGTTAGGCCGAGAATGGTGAGCTGCAGGTAGGTGACATCGACACCGCCGAGGTGGACGTGGTTGTTGGTGAGGTAATCGCTGTAGTAGCGGGGGAAGTTCACCGTGTCGCGGCTGACGGTGAGGAAGATGAAGTATTGGAGGAACGTGGAGATGCCGATGGCGCTGGTGAGCGGCGCGAGGACGTGCGCCTTGCGCAGGCGGCGGTAGGCGATGCGCTCGTTGGCGTAACCGTAGGCGGCGGAGAAGACCATGGCGACGAGGATGCCGAGGCAGAGATTGAGCGCGATGTAGTTGCCCCATGCGGCGGAGAAAACGCCGATGGCGAAGACGCAGGAGAACATGCCGATCATGAAGATTTCGCCATGGGCGAAGTTGATCATGCCAAGGACGCCGTAGACCATGGTGTAGCCGAGCGCGACGAGCGCGTACATCGCCCCGCGCGAGATGCCGCCGATGAGGATTTCGGTAAGGGTGGAGCTCATGGACATTCTCCCCGGAGGGTCGGCCTCTGGCCCGACCCTGATTTTGCAGAGGTAGCCCGCGACCTCCGGGCGCGGGGATCACTTGGTATCGCAACCTCGAACGCGGGTCCGGTCATCAACGAGCCCGTCGCCCGGAGGTCGACGGCTACCAACTGAGAATGGGTCGGGCCGGAGGCCGACCCTCCGGGAATAAGAGAGACGAAGTCAGCGCGAAGTGAAACTTCGCGGGGATCAAAAGGCGTTCCCAAATGAAATTTGGGAACGAGAGACACGGGAGCGCGACCGTTACTGCCGTCCGCAGGACTCATGGCGCGGCGGGCAGCTCCTGCAGCTTGCCATCCTTCACCGTCCAGATGACGTAATCGGCGACTTTGAGATCGCCCTTGGCATCGAACTCGATCGTGCCCTGGATGGTATCGAACGACTGGCCCTTGATCACCGCGGCGACCTTGTCCGCATCGGTCGTGCCGGCCTTGGCGATCGCGGTCAGCAACACTTGCGCGGCGTCGTAGCCATAGACCGAGTAGCTGCCGACATCGCGCTGGTAGGTGTCCTTGTACGCCTTGATGAACGCCTGCGCGGCGGGCTGGCTGGTGTAATCCTTGCCGAAGGAAATAAAAACGTTCGGCGCGTTGTTGCCGACCGTATCGACAAACTTCTGGTCCTGGCAACCGTCACCACTAACGAACGGGATGTTCAGCCCCGCCTCGCGCAACTGCACGCAGAGCGGTCCGCCCTGGCCATACATGCCGCCCCAGACGAGCGCCTCCGCGCCGCTGCCCTTCACCACCGCGATGTTCGAGCGGAAATCGCGTTCGTCCTTGCCGATGCCCTGAAACATTAACACCGTGCCGCCCTTGGCCTCGAAGGCCTTCTTCACCACCGTGGCGAGGCCTTCGCCGTAGGTCTGTTTGTCGTTGAGGATGGCAATTTTCGAAAGCTTCAGTGTGTCGTGCAGGTAGGCGCCGAGGACCGCGCCCTGCTGGTCGTCGCGACCGCAGATGCGGAAGGCGTAGGGGAAACCCTGATCGGTGTAGGTCGGGTTGGTGGAGCCGGGGGAAATCTCGATGATCTTCGCGTCATTATAAAGGCGCGAGGCCGGGATGGTGCAGCCGCTGTTGAAGTGACCGATGACCGCGACGACGCCGGAGTCGATCAGCGTCTGCGCGACGGTGACCGCCTTCTGGCCCGAGGCCTCGTCGTCCAGGCTGACCGTCTCGATCTTCTTGCCGAGGACGCCGCCCTTGTCGTTCCATTCCTTGATCGCGACGAGCGAGCCGTTGAGCATGCTCAGCCCGATCTCGCCATCGGAGCCGGTCTGCGCGCCGGCAAGGCCGATCTTGATCGTGCTGGCGGCAGGCGCGGAGGGCGCGGCGGTGGAGTCACTGGACTTGCCGCAACCGGTCAGCGCGAGGCCGATGATGAGGGCCACGGCGAATGAGAGGAAGAGGGAGAGTTTGCGCACGTTCTTGTTTAGGGTGAGCGCCGGATTAGGGCAAGTCCGGACCTGCGGTCGGCCGTAGGGGCGGCGGTCTGCGCCCGCCGTCGAGGCGCTGGGCCGCCGGTGTGGTATCTCGGAGACTTTTTCCGGAATCAAAAAGGGTAGGTTGTCAGTTATCATGCCGCCATCTTCACACGGAAATCGGAAAGGGCGGTATAGCACCGTTTGCTGCGTTTCTAATATTTGCTAAAAAGATTGGAAATTTAGCGAATATTGGAAAGTGGGCCCGTATTACTCCGGCGGCGCGACGGCGCGGGTGAGGATGCGGACGGGGCTTTCCTCAAGCTTCCAATCGGCTTGGACCTGCTTAAAGCGGACGTTTAGGGCATCGAGGAGACTTTGCTGCTGAATGAGGCGGCGTTTCATTTCTACTGCATTGTGGCCTTCGGTTGCCGCCTGGGCTTCATCCACCACCTTTTTTTGTTGGGTGATTTGATCTCTAAGGGCATTCTCGCCGCGTTCGTACCTTTGAGTTTCTTCCTCATCACGCATGGCCTTGTAGTGATCCGCAACGGCATTGGCGATGTCTGCGGCTTCTTGCGGCACTTCACTAGAGGCTGTGATTTTGATAACATTGCTTTCCGACACCGCATCGATTTTGAGAACCTTGTGGAGATGGTCGAGGGATTCCGTGTCTGTCAGGATCGGGTGATCTGATTTGAAGCGTTGCGCCCAGATTTCACTTAGATTTAGTTTCTCAATTACGGGTAACAAGACATCGGCGTTTTGTAGAATCTCAATTTCCGTTGCAACTGCTGTCGCGAGCTCTTTCGAATCAATGCTCCCATCACCACCGATGGGAGTGATGTCCGTAACAAAATTAGGCCGAACCTGTATTTGAGCCGTTGCGGAATAGAGACCCCAATGACATGCGGCGAGTGCGAAAGCAACAAGCAGTACGAGGGCTAAGGAATAGAGTTTCATCGAAGTGGGTCGGGCCGGAGGCCGACCCTCCGGGTTATTCGAAGCGGACGAGCGCGTAGTTCTTCTTCCCTTTGCGGAGCAGCACGAACTGGCCGAAGAGGAGGTGCTCGGTGCCGAGGATGAGCTTGATGTCGGTGGCGCGGACGTTGTTCACGTTGATGCCGTTGGCTTCGATGTCTTTTCGCGCCTGGCCCTTCGAGGGGCAAAGCTTGGCGGCAACGAGGACGTCGATGAGCGCGCCTTCGGGTTGGCCGAGGACGCTCTTGGGCAGCGTGACGTTCGGCACTTCGGCGATGACTTCGTCGAACTGCTTTTCGGTGATGCCTTCGAGCGAGCCGCCGAAGAGGATTTCGCTGGCGCGGATGGCGTCGTTCGTCGCGGCCTCGCCGTGGACGAGTTTAGTCAATTCCAGCGCGAGTTTCTTGGCGGCTTCGCGGCGCTCGGGCGCGGCGGCGTGCGCGACCTCGAGCACGGTCGTTTCTTCCTGCGAGAGGAAGGTGAAGAGCTTGAGCAGCTTGATGACTTCCGCGTCGTCGGTCTGGATCAGGAACTGGTAGAAGCGGTAGACGCTGGTGCGCTCGGTGGAGAGCCAGATGTTGCCGCTTTCCGTCTTGCCGAACTTGCCGCCATCCGCCTTGGTTAGCAGCGGCCAGGTGAAGCCGCACGCGACGGCACCGGTCTTGCGGCGGATGAGATCGATGCCCGCCGTGATGTTGCCCCACTGGTCCGCGCCGCCGCCCTGGAGCTGGCAGCCGTACGTCTCGTGCAGGTGCAGAAAATCGAACGCCTGCAGCAGCGAGTAGGAGAACTCGGTGAAGCTGATGCCGGTTTCCATGCGCATCTTCACGCTGTCCTTCGTCATCATGGTGTTGACGGAAAAATGCTTGCCGATGTCGCGCAGGAAATCGAGGACGCTGAGGGGTTGCGTCCAGTCCGCGTTGTTGACGAGGATGGCGGGGTTGGTCGTGCTGTCGAAGTCGAGCAGGCGGCGGAGTTGTTCCTGGATGCCGGCGATGTTGATGGCCAGCGCATCGGCGGAGAGGAGGTTGCGCTCGGCGGATTTGCCGCTCGGGTCACCGATCATCCCGGTCGCGCCGCCGGCCAGTGCGATGACGCGGTGCCCGGCCAATTGGCAGCGGCGCAGAAACAAAATCGGGAGAAGGCTGCCGAGGTGCAGGCTGTCCGCCGTGGGGTCGAACCCGACGTAAACGGTGACCGGGGCCGCGCCGGGCGCGAGGATTTTTTCGAGTTCGTCGCGGTTGGCCATGTCGGCGATGAGGCCGCGCCATTGCAGTTCGGGGAGGATCGGGGTGGTGGCCATGGGAGAAACCATTTAGCCACAAAGAACGCAGAGATCACAAAGATTTTAACAGGAAAACATGAAAGCATGAAAACAGGAAGAAGGAAGGTTTGGGAGGGGAAGAGCTTTTCTGTCTTAATGTTTTCCTGTCCCCATTTCCTCATGTCCTCCTGTTAAATTGTCGTGCTAAATTGAGAGCATGAGAGCGTTTCTCGGCCTTGTGTTGGCAGTGGTTTTACCCGTGTTTGCCGATGACGATCCGTTGCCGAATTTCAATGCGCCGAAGGACACGTCGCCGCTGAATGCAGACAAGGTGGACAAGGCGTTTGGCGTGACGTTGTTGGCGGAGCCGTCGCTGTGGAAGGAGGACGACGGCATTGTGGCGAAGCGGCTCGGGTGGCCGGAGGAAAGCCGCACGTCGACGAACTCGAGCTTCCGGCTTTACCCCACGGATAAGACGCCGCTGACGATTCTGGGCGCGCGGGCGTATTCGTGCGTGCTGTATGCGGCGAAGAGTTATCCCACGGAAATCTCGATCGTGTTTGTCAACGAGGGTGACTTCGATTGGACGCAGCGGTTCGCCGGCGAGGCGAAGGAGAAGATGAAGTCCTCGGACGACGCCACGGCGCAGGATGACGCGGAGGCGATCGGCAAGGATGTGCACGAGGCGTTTGAGAAAGCGTTGAAGCAGGACGCGCAGACGATCACGGACGCGATGACGGGGCTATTCGGCCAGCCGGCGTTCCAGAGTTTCGGCGGCGGATCGGAAACGCGCGAGCAGGTGAAGCGGTGGGATTGGCAGGGGCATGCGTTTCTGCTGAGCACGCCGCGCGATACCTACGTGACGCTGCGCATCGTGCCGGCGGCGGTGGCGGATAATTACGGCAAGGCGGACAACATCGACCACGACGACTTGAAGGCGTTGCTGCTGAAGCGGGTGTCGCGCACCGATTCGGGTGATGTGGTGGTGACCGACATCCCGATGGTGGACCAGGGGCCGAAAGGCTATTGCGTGCCGGCGACGTGGGAGCGGTACCTGCGCTTCCTCGGCATCCCGGCGGACATGTATGTGCTGGCGATGGCGGCGGGGAGTTCGCAGCAGGGGACGAACATCGATGCGATGACGGAAAACGTCGATAGCCTGGTGACGCTTTATCACCGGCGCATCGATGGGATTCAGGGCGATCTGGATATGCGGACGATCCAGAAGAACATCGACGTGGGCCTGCCGATGATGTGGACGTGCACGATCCATGGGCCGTTCGAGAAGGCGATCTCGCAGCGGATGAAGGACCGCGCGACGGTGACCGACTGGGCGGCGTGGGGCGCGAAGCTGGACGCGGGCGATACGGCGGAAATCGCGGCGGAGATCACAGGCGCGGCGCCGCTGGGCGGGCACCAGCGGATGATCATTGGTTACAACGAGAAGACAGGAGAGATCGCGATTTCTGACTCGTGGTCGAAGGCGTTCGCGATCCGGTGGATGACGCTGCGCGAGGCGAACGCGATTAATTTGGGGCAGAGTTATGTGATTGAGCCGTAGCCTGGGAGACGGGCTACTTAAGCCGATCGCGAAAAGGCTGATGAAGCGGTTAGGTCATCCTGAGCGAAGTCGAAGGATCAGTTCGGCCTCCTCGTGGCAGGCAGACGGAACTGATCCCTCGGCTTCGCTCGGGATGACCCAGGCGCGAGTTTTTTTTGAGTTTCGCAACGGTCTCGAATGGTCTGGGCCAC
>CAZZWT010000191.1:0-6420 GCA_964657775.1 uncultured Candidatus Methylacidiphilales bacterium
CGATGCCATAGAGCGTCGGCTCCATCGAACCGGTGGGAATCTTGAACGGCTGCAGGAAGAATGTCCGAATGGCCAGCGCCATGATCGCCGCGACCACGAACACCTCCACATTTTCCTTCCACCCATCCCAAGGCGAGGGCGGGAAGAGCCGGTTGCCCAGCTTCATCACTTCCTTGTTCAGCTTCGTGAGGCCTTCGACATCGCGCGCCTTGAGCAGCGCCGGGTAACGATCCTCCAGCGCCTTGACCGTTTCGATGTCCTTCGCGGAAAGGACATCCTGCGCGTAAATGCGGTTGCGGTGCAGACTGCCTTGAATCAATTCCGATTCGGCAAGCACCTGCTTGGTTTTGCTGGGCAGTAGAAAAGCGAACATTATTTGTTCTCCGATTTCAGCACGGCGATGAACGCTTCCTGCGGGATGTCAACGCTGCCGATCGACTTCATCCGCTTCTTACCTTCCTTCTGCTTCTCGAGCAGTTTGCGTTTGCGCGAGATATCGCCGCCGTAGCACTTCGCGGTCACGTTTTTGCCGACCGATTTCACATCCTCGCGCGCGATGATCTTGCCGCCGATGGCCGCCTGAATCGCGATCTTGAACAGGTGAGGCGCGATCACTTCCTTCAGCTTCGCCGCGATGTGCCGTCCGCGGGCGGGCGCTTTGCTGCGCTCCACGATGCAGGAGAACGCATCCAGCGGCTCGTTGTTGACCAGCATATCCATCTTGACCATGTCGGCGATGCGGTAAGGCGCGTTCTCGTAGTCCATGCTGCCGTAACCGCGCGTGAGCGATTTAATGCGGTCGTTGAAGTCGACCAAAATTTCGTTGAGCGGCAGATCGCAATGCAGCATCACGCGCTTGCCGTCGAGCGATTCGGTGTGGTCGCACGTACCGCGCTTTTCCATTACCAGGCCCATGATGTCGCCGATGTTTTCGTTCGGGATCATGATGAACGCCTTCACCATCGGCTCGGCGATCGATTCGATCACGGACGGGTCGGGCATCTGCATTGGGTTATCGATCATCAGCACCTCGCCGTTGGTGCGCGTCACCTCGTAGACCACGCTCGGGTAGGTGGCGATGATGTCCATCTGGTACTCGCGCCGCAGCCGTTCCTGCACGATTTCCATGTGCAGCAGGCCGAGAAAGCCGCAGCGGAAGCCGAAGCCAAGGGCGACGGAGCTTTCGGTGGTGTAGGTCAGCGCGGCGTCGTTGAGTTGCAGTTTGCCGATCGCCAACTTGAGCTGCTCGAACTCGGACGTATCAATCGGGTAAATACCGCTGTAAACCATCGGCGTGATCGTCTTGAAACCGGGCAATGGTTCCTTGACCGGCTTCATCGCGTTGGTGATGGTGTCGCCGATTTTGACCTCGGCAGTCGTCTTGATATTGGCGATGAGATAGCCGACCTGGCCCGCCTTCAAGATGTCCGTGCGAATCTGTTTCGGATTGAAGATGCCGACGTCCTTGACGTCGTAGCGGCCGTTCGAGCCCATGAGCAGAATAGGCGTGCCGGTCTTGATTTCGCCGGAGAAAACGCGGACGTAATTGACCACGCCGCGGTAGGTATCGAAGAGCGAATCGAAAACGAGCGCGCGCGTGTAATCGTCTTCATAGACCGGCGGCGAGGGGATGCGCTCGATGATGGCCTCGAGAATTTCCTCGATGCCGATGCCGTTCTTCGCGCTGGCCAGGATCGCTTCCTCGGCGGGAATGGAGAGCACATCCTCAAGCTGCTTCTTGCAAGTCTCGACGTCGGCATTGGGCAGGTCGATTTTGTTGATAACCGGAATCAGCTTGAGGCCTTGCTTATTGGCGAGGTGGACGTTAGCCACGGTCTGCGCCTCGACACCCTGCGCGGCATCGATAATGAGCAGCGCGCCTTCGCAGGCAGAGAGGCTGCGCGAAACTTCGTAGGCAAAATCGACGTGGCCGGGGGTGTCGATCAGGTTGAGCATGTAGGTCGTCCCGTTTTTGCCCGTATAGGCCATGGTGACCGGGTGCGCCTTGATCGTGATGCCGCGCTCGCGCTCGATGTCCATCGAGTCGAGATGCTGGGCGGTCAGGACGCGATCGCTGATGGTCTTGGTCGATTGCAGCAAGCGATCCGACAGCGTGGTCTTGCCGTGGTCGACATGCGCGATAATGCAAAAATTACGGGTAAGGGCCTGTTCCGACATGGGAACGGATACTGTAGCGAATCCACAGAACAAAGGAAGCGCGCGTTTTGGGCTACCTTAGCCTCTTGAGGAAATTTTGGATTTCGTCGTGGTTGCCCAAAAAGAAAAAGTAAAGAGTGTTTGGCGCCAAACTCTTAAACATAAGCCGGGTTTTTAGTCCGGATCGACACTCAAAATATTCATTCTTCAGCCTTCGAATTCCAGCCCCGGCGTGCGAATGAGGTTTTCCCCACGCGGTGGCGGCTTGATTTATGGCGACTCCAATTATTCTGCGCTGATCTGGCTCCAGCGAGCGAATGTGGTTTCTAAGATCCGGATCGATTTCAATCCTTAATGAGCTCTTCGATGTTTCCGTTGTAGACTTTGGACTTTCCGGCCTTCCGGTCCTTTTTGATCTTTGCATCCATTCGCTCCGCAAAACGTTTTAAATCGGTCTTCGTCACGCCATATTCCTTTTCGGCATAGGAAGTGTCTTCCTCTTCCGCGACCGGCTGAAGGACGAAGACTTTTCCGGCGTAACGGATCCCAACCTCTTCCCCGGATGCAGCCTTTTTAAGCAGAGCTGTAAAGTTGCTCCGGGCTTTGGTTGGGGATAGCGTCGTCATGAATGGATAGTAAGATGCCGTGGCGCAAACGCAAGATAACGTCGGCCCCTCAGGCGACAGCATCAGGCAAAGCGGCGAGAAGTCGAAGGACCGCTCCCGGCTCCTCCACCTCCACAATCAGCCGGGTGTACCATTCATCTTTGAGTTCGATGACGATGGCATTCGCGAAATGATGGACGTCGTAGAAGAGATGCTCGCCCGCGGAATAATAGGTGCCCGCGACGATGACCCCGGGGAGGTGGGTGCCGGGCGCGCGGATGCCGTGCCAGATCGACTTAGCTTCGTCCTCCGCGTGTCGCGCTGAGAGCACGTGGTCCAGCGGAAAATCGAGTTGGCTTTTGAAGGACCAGAGCTTGTCCCAGCCGAGCACTTGAACCTTCAACCGATCGTTGTCGATGGTGATGCGGGTCATGGCCTAATATATTCCGCTTTTGCGCAGGCGTCGAATTGTGCCACGTTAGCTCCTCGCCATGACCCCCTTGGAACGCGCCCAGCATGTCCGCAGTCAGCTCCCCGCCGAAGGACTCTTCGCGGAGAAGGCCTGGCGCACCGCTCCGGCTGCCCTTGCGCTAAGCCCCGCGCACGTGGAGTTGATCGAGAAGCTCGGCATCGTCCTGCATCATTTCAACACCGCCTGCAATTTGCTCTATCGGCAAAGCGCGGCGGGCAAGGCGCACACGTGGGTCGCCCCGCTGCTCGATGCCGGCAAACCGCCCGAGCTGGTGGCGCTCGCGCGGCATGACAAGGTGAAGGGGCAGGTGCCCGCCGTCATCCGGCCCGATTTGATTTTGACGGAGGACGGGTTTGCCATGAGTGAGCTCGATTCCGTTCCCGGTGGCATTGGACTGACCTCGTGGTTGAACAAGACCTACTCCGCCTTGGGTGAAAATGTGCTCGGCGGTGCAGATGGCATGCGCGCCGGATTTGAAAGCATTCTCAACGGCGGCGAGGTCCTCATCTCCGAAGAAAGCGCGGGTTACCGTCCGGAAATGGAATGGCTGATCGGCGCGGATCGCGTGAAGTCGGTGGAGGATTTCACGCCGAGCGGCAAGCCGGCGTACCGCTTTTTCGAGGCGTTTGACTATCCCAAGCTGACGAAATTCGCCGCCGCGTGGCAGCCCGGGGCGTTTCCGCTGACGGCGCCGCTGAAGCCGTTCCTCGAAGAAAAGTTGTGGCTCGCGCTTTTCTGGTCGCGGACGCTACAGGAATTCTGGCGGCAGGAAATCGGCGAGAAGGGCCAGCGGTTGCTCCAGCGGATTATTCCCTATTCCTGGGTGCTCGATCCCACGCCGTTGCCGGTCCACGCGGTCATCCCGGAGCTCAACATCAATTCGTGGGCCGAGATGGAAAAGTTCAGTCAAAAGCAGCGCGATCTCGTCCTGAAGATTTCCGGCTTCTCGCCCGATGCGTGGGGCGCGCGGGGCGTCTACGTTGGTAGCGACATGTCTGGCGAGGAATGGACCGCGCAGGTCCGCACCGCGCTCGCCGAATTCGGCCAGCACCCGCGTGTGCTCCAGCGCTTCATCAAGGGCGCGCTCTCCAAGCAGGACTACGCCGCCGAAAACGACGAGATCGTCACGCTCAACGGTCGCGCGCGCGTCTGCCCCTATTACTTTGTGGTCAACGACCGCGTCACCCTCGGCGGCGTGCTCGTCACGCTCGTGCCCGCGGACAAGAAACTCATCCACGGCATGCGCGACGCGATCTTGAGCCCGGCGGTGGCGCAGGCTTGAAAAATCCGGTCCGGCCGATAGCCTCGCCGGCATGAAGCCCTTGCCCAAATGGTTGCTGATTGTCGGCATTATCCTGTGCCTCGGCGGACCGATGGTGGGCCTGGTGCTTCCGGTGCTGGGCATGATCGGCGCATTTCACGACTTGGGTAATTCGGGCATCGCCAACCCGCAGGACCTCTCGCATCACATCGGCACCGCCCTAACGGCCACCATGGCCGGCTTACTGGTCAGTTCCGTAATTGGCTTTCCGTGCGTGGTCACGGCCTTGGTAATCCATTTCACTTCACGCGGGACGCCTCCGCCCGTTCGCTAAGAAACTACAGAAAATAATCGGCGCTGAGTGAGAAATGCAGGCTGAGCTTGCGGATATGCTCGGCCGTCAATTTGCGTTCCCCTCGCACGATTTTGTTTCCAATCGTCGCGTCGAGTCCAAGAAATCGTCCGAGATCCGAGGCGCTCCAATCGGCGTTTTGCAGAAGAGCCCGTAGTCGCTCTTCCAACGTAAGCGCCTTGGCCGGCTTTTCGTGCTCCTCTTCGTAGGTGAGGATCAAGTCGGTCAGGAGCTCGAAATAATCACCCTGGTCTCGCCTAAAGCGATGCTCGAAACCCGCCATGGTTTCGGCGACCTCAAGAGCATTTTCGTAACCGATTTTATCATGGATCGGCCGCGGCAAAAAAAGGTCGCAGAGTTGGCGATATTCCTTGGGCAAGGCTGCGAAAGTCATAGTCACTTCTTCAGTTACAAGGAGGCAAGTGCTGAATAGGCGAAGTTCCGTCGGGTTCGCTTTCCTCGTAAGCACTTACGTGCATGTCGATATCCAGCGCAGCCATTGCTTTAAACTCTTCTGCAGAAAGTGACCAGTTGCACTGCCCATCGTGGAAGAGGCCAATGCTAAAATAAATATCTTCGGCTCCGCATTCCCGGAGAGAATTCATCTTTGGAGCCAGCGCATTTGCCAGCCAAAGAATGGCATCGTTTTGCGAGATGTCAGTGGGTACATCGATGCTACCCGAACCGTAAGGAATGGGGAGCCCACCTTGGTACCTGCCTGTCGTACCTGGATCCCCGACCTCGTTGGTTCTTACCAGCGCAAGGCCTGTGAGGGCCATTGCGCGTTTAGGTGAGAATCTTTGTCCCCACAATTCGCAGGTGCAGGACAGTCGATACATTAATCCGTAATGATATCCTTGAACGTCTCGCCCGCCGGGATCATGGGCAGCACGTGCTCGGTGAAGGGCACCATGACGTCGAGCGCGTACGCGCCCTTCGCGTCGATGAGCCGCTGCAGCGCGCCGTCGAGGTCCTTCTTGTGCAGTACTCGCTCGCACGGGATGCCGAAGCCTTTGAAGATCGTCGGGTAATCAGGATAGATGCCCGCGCGGTTGGCGGGATCGCCGAGGTAGGTGTGACCGCGGTTGCTGTTGAAGAAACGGTCCTCCCATTGCACCACCATGCCGAGGTGCTGATTGTTCAGGATGATCACCTTCGCGTCGATCTTTTCCACTTTCGACGTCGCCAGTTCCTGCACGTTCATCAGGAAACTACCGTCGCCGTCGATATCGATCACCTGCTTGTTCGGGCAGGCCACCTTGGCGCCGAGCGCGCAGGGATAACCGAAGCCCATCGTGCCGAGACCACCCGAGCTCAGGAACGTGCGGGGCTTGTTGAAGTCGTAGAACTGGCCGGCCCACATCTGGTGCTGGCCCACGCCGGTCGTGATGATGGCCTCGCCTTTGGTCATCTCGCACAGCTTTTTGATCACCAATTGCGGCGCGATCTTGTCCTCGTGGTCCACGAACTTGAACGGCTGCGCCTTCTTCCAGGCATTGATTTCCTTTTGCCAGGCGGGGAAGGTCTTCCGCTTGCCGCCCTGCTTGCGCATGATCGAATTGAGCCGGCCCAG
>CAZZWT010000192.1:0-6399 GCA_964657775.1 uncultured Candidatus Methylacidiphilales bacterium
CCACAATTGCTTCCCGAGCCGCTCCATGACCACCACGAGGACGAGGAAGAAAAGCGGACAGAGGTAAAAAATCTCCAGCCAGATGAACTCGAAGCCGCGATGGAGCGAGAACTCATGCGTCAACGGCAACGCGCTGGTCAGGCGCACGTGCGCGACATCGGCCACCTGCGGGCCGTGCCACCACCAGACCAGGGGCGCGACGAAGAGGCTGCTGAAAAGCACCATGCCCCACAGCCAGCTTTCATGCACGCGCGGGCGGCGATCCGGCGTGGCCGCGAAATAAAGCACCAGCCCGGCCAGCCACCAGGCGTTGGCCAACGACACCAGCAGCGCCAATCCGCAGGCTGTGCCGCCAAGGAGCCACCACCAGCCGCGATCGGTCTCAATGGCCAGGCTGAAAGCGAAAAGGGCGATGGCCATCAGGCCGATACTCGCTGTCGCCTCAGTCATGAAGGAGAGCTTCCACGCGAACATGGGGGTGACGACGAAGAGCACCACGGTCCAGAACGCCGCGCGCGGGTTGAACCAATGCCGGGCCAGGTAGAAGAGGATGAAGCCGGTGAGCGTACAAATCACAGCCGCTGGCCAGCGGACGCCGAGCTCGGTATCGCCGAAGAAGGCCGTGCCGATGCGGATGAGAAAAGGCACGTAGGGCCCCCGCTCCCAATACGCGGGGCTAAGATTGCTGCCGTGCCCCTGGAGCCAGAGGTAGGCCTCCTGGCCCGAGAGTTCAAAGGTTTGGCCAAACCAGAACCGGACAACCAACAAGGCAACGAGGAGAAAAATCGTCCTCTTGCGATAACCAGGGTTCACCATAAGCAATACAATCTAAGCCTAACGCCTGCGACTCGTCCAAACGTAAACCACTTGTGCGACCTTGGCCTTCATGCATTTAACTTGGCGCGCCATCGCACGAAAGCTAAAACGCCAGTAGGTAACGAACAAGCGAAATGCGGAAATCCGTCTTTCCGCCCTCGCCATCCCGCCAAAATCGCGTCCGCACTTCCTATGAAATCTTCCGTCGTTCTCCTCGCCCTTTGTTCCACCCTGTCCCTCGCGCCCGCCTTTGGCGATACGCTGCCCGATCCCTCGACGATCAAGGACGTGCCGCCGATTGCGCTGGTGGAGGCCAATATTTATCGCCGGCTCGATCTCGCCGACTTCACGCTCAACGGCAGCGTCAAATCCGACAAGACGCACAAATCGTATCCGATCAAGCTGCTGACCAAGGGCCATGAGATGGTCTACCAGTTCCAGGACCAGCCGCTGCAAATCAAGGTGCAGCTCGATCCGGGCGCGTTCACCCTGCAGCGCCGCACGTCCGACTCTGCCGCGTGGGCCGCGGTGCCTTCCTCGGACATGGGCAAGCCGATCTTCGACACGGACATCACCTACGGCGATCTCGCGCTCGACTTCGTGAACTGGGACGACATTCAGCCGATGGGCACGGACAACATCAAGACGCTCGACGCCTATGTCTTCGATGCCAAGCCGGGCAAGAATGATTACAGCCCGTTCCCCACCGTGCGCTTCTGGGTCAGCAAACTGTATTGGGCGTTTCTCCGCATCGACGGCCTGAATGCGAAGGGGCAGACCGTGAAGCGCGTTGAGGTGCAGGATGTGATGCAGATCGGCAAGTATTCGGTCTTCAAGATCATGAAGGTCGCGAACATGGCCGCGGACAAGAACGACATCGCGATCTCGACCACAATCATCCAGATCGACGACGGCAAGGAAGGTTCCGGGCTGGCTAAATGACCTACGGTCGGCAGTAAAAGGCTCTTCCGCCGTGGACGATCTTCCCCTCACCATCCCGACCAATCCCGTCCCGGCGCCACCGCCCGAGCCACCCGACCCGCACCAGAAGCAGCGCGTCACGCTGGCCGCGGGACTCGCGCTGCTATGGGGGGCGTTCACGTTGCTCGCGCAGCTCTCCGGCGCGCTCAATGATTTCGAGGAACCGCTGCTCGACTGGCGCCTCTCGCTCAATGCCTACCCCACGCCGCCGAGCGATCAGCTTGCGTTCATCGCCATCGACAACATCCCCGTCGACAAGCCGTGGCCCTGGTCGCGGCTCGAATATTCGCTGGCGCTGCGCAGCCTGATCGATTACGCGCCGCAGAGCGTCGTGTTCGAGATGAATCTCAACGATCGCGACACGGAGTACACCTCCTTCGATGACGAGTTCTCCCACGTCGTGCAGCGCGCGAACACGGTCGTCTTCGCCGCGACCGTCCTGACGCCCACCGGCAAGAACGGCCTGCCCGCCACGGTGAAAGCCATCCCCAGCCACGGCAGCTTCCGCCAAGTGCCGCAATTCGGCTCGGCGGTCTGGCCGCTCGATACCTTCGCTGGCGATTCACCCGTCGGCGCGAACAACCTGGAGCCCGAGTCGGGCATGCGGATGCGCCGGTTGCCGCTGGTCTTCCTGCTGGCGGGTAAGATGGTGCCGTCCCTCGTCCTGCAATCGGCCGCGCAATTTCTCGGCGCCGATCTGGCCGCTTCCGATGTGCAGGTGGGCCGCGCGATTTTCCTCCGGCGCACCGACGGAAAACTCGTACGCACCGTGCCGATTGACGAGGAAGGCCGCATGCGGGTGCGCTATCACCAGGGCCCGACCGCCTCGTGGCAGGCGAGCTTCGACAACATCATGCTCTACGACGACCAGTTGCAGCAGGGCATCAAGCCCGACCACGATTTGCGCGGGCTGGTGCGGCGGCAGGTGTGGATCGGCCGCAACGATCCCGCCGAGCGTGACCGGTTCAAGACCGCCGTTGGCACCCTGACCAGCGTCGAGGTGCAGCTCCAAGCCGAGCGCACGATCCTTGACCAGGATTACATCCGCCCACTGCCGCCCATGATCCTGGCCGCGCTCTACCTGCTCATCGGCATCGGTGGCGCCGCGGCGGTCGTGCGCTTCGGCTTCGTCCACGCCGCGGCAATGCTGGTGGTGCTCGCCTCGTTTTGGTTTGAGTCGTCGATCCTCGTCTTTCGGCTCTACAACGTGATCCTGCCGCTGCCGAGCTTCGCGCTTCTCATCCTCGGCGCCTACGCGATGGGCATCCTCGCCTCCTTCTGGGACCTCGAGCCGGACGAGGATGACAAGCAGTTGCCGTTGGATATGTAATCCGTGCACCATGACCTCAAAACACATCATTTTATTCGCTTCGATTCTGTTTTACTTCGTCACGGTCCAAATTCACGCCAATGACGAAGACGACAAAAGCGCAGCTGCAGCTCACGCCAAGGTATTTCAAAAACTTCGCGAGATTATCATCGAAAGCATCGACTTAAATAATGTGACGCCTCGAGAAGCCTTGAAGGTTCTTTCGGATGAAAGCATCAAAGGCGATCCTGACCATCGGGGCATAAGCTTCATCGGTCATTTCACGCAAGAAGATTCGGCTACTAGAATCACAGTTCGACTAAACCACGTGTCCTTAAAAGAAGCCCTGAAAAAAATGTTCCCCTACTCTGTGGCGGGTTCTGTTGTCGATGTGAAGTACGATCACGGCGACGAGGATTTCACCACGCGAACGTTTTTCCTTCCTAACGGCCTGTATCTCCTTGGATCGATCGCACCCGGGGACAAACCGAAGGAATCGTACGACGTGCTCAAACTAATCGCGAACAAAGGTGTCCGTTTCGCGCCCGGGGCGACTGCGATATATCGCCCTGATGAGTACAAACTGACCGTCGTGGCGACATCTGAAGAAATCAACGATGTCGACGAGCTATTGAATCGTTGATTCTCTCAGTGATTACTTCGCCGGCGGCAGCTCAGGCTTGTCCGCCGGCAGCGGAGGAGGTGGCTGCGGAGGAGCATTTTCCCCACCATGACCAAAGCCCCCGCCTTGATGCATGCGCCCGGGGAACATCCGCTCGCGCTCGGCTTCCATCTTCTTGAGCTCCACCTGCTGGTCGGGCGTTAGGATCGCTTCGATCTGGTCGTCCGCGTCCTTGAAGATTTGCGAGCCGTGCTGCCGCTCATCGTGGAGGAGCGCCTGAAATTTCGTGTCCGCATCGGCCAAGATCGGCTGGATCTTCGCCTGCTGGTCGGGCGTCAAGTGGAGCCGGTTGGTCAGGCGGTCCATCCAGTTCGCCCGCATGTTATGCTGCGGTGGATGCAGGAACCGGGGCGCGAGCCCAATGGTCAGCGCCGAGCCGGTGACCACGCCAATGACGAAAATGCCGCCGAGCAGCAGCCGCGGTTTCAGCTTCGGACTCATGGGGAATCATCCGAGGAGACGGTGGAGTCGGTCAGTTGTACAAAATCGGCGAAGGGGCTGGTGCTCTCCGTTTCGCTCTTCAACGCGGGCAGGAAACTGAGCGCCATGATCACGCAGGCCACGATCAACCCGCGCACCAGCAGCGCGACATCCCAGATGCCCGAGTCGCGTCCCTGCCCCGGTCGCCAAGCGGCGAGCACGCGCGTTTCCAAACCGAAAGCCGGGGCCGGAACCTCACCGGGGCGCGCCTGACCCGCCGCGCGGAAAAGCCGGTTGAGTTGGTCATCGAGGGGGTTCATAGATTCTCCTTCATTAGCGTACCGTAACTGCGGCGCAAGACTGACCGCGCCCGGAACGCGCGCACCTTGATCAGCGATTTGCTCCAGCCCGTGAGCTTGGCAATTTCGTCGACTTGCCGGCCTTCCAAATACATCAGGCGCATCAGCAGCCGGTCCGCCGGCTTCAAGGTCGTAAGCAATTTATCGACCAACTCCTTCGACGCGACATGGTCCGACGCATCGAGTTCACCGGGCGAGGCCGCCAAATGCTCAACGACCGCCGCCTCGTCCTCGCTTAAATCGGCCAGCCGGACTTCGGGCCGGCGCTTCTCGTGCCGGATCTGGTTCAGGCACGTGTTGACCGCGATGCGCGAAACCCAGTGCAGAAACGGGACCTTGCCGGAAAATTGATCGAGATGCGACATGACCTTGACGCAGACCTGCTGAATCAAATCCTCCGCGCTTTCGCGATGCGGAAGATTCGCCTGCACAAGTTTGGCCACGTGGGGATGCATGTAGTGAAATAGTTCGAGGATGGCTTTCTCATCGCCTGCCCGCCCTCTCGCGAGGCAGTCCGTCACCTCAAGGTCGGTCATATCGAGGCAATGCCTTCATCAGTTGTTGACCCCGCGATGCGCCATTCGGTTACAAAATTCATCGAATCTGTTACAGTAAGGGCGTCTGATGAAATCGCACGCCATCCACTTCGGCAAACTCGAGTTGCCCACGCCTCTCTTATTATCGCCGCTGGCGGGATATACCAATCTTCCTTTTCGCCGCGTAATCCGTGAGGTGGGGAGCGTGGGTCTGTGCACGACTGACCTGGTGAACGCCCGCTCGCTGCTAGAGAAGAACCGCAAGGCGCTGAAGCTGATCGAAAGCTGCGCGGAGGACTCTCCCCTCGCCGTGCAGCTTTTCGGCGCCGTGCCCCACGAGATGGCAGAGGCCGCGCGCGTGCTGGAAGGGCTCGGCGTGGCTTCGGTCGATGTGAACATGGGCTGCCCGGTGAAGAAAGTCTGCCAGGTCGGAGGCGGCTCCGCGATGATGACGGAGCTGGACCGCACCTCGGCGCTGGTACGCGGGATGGTGGAGGCGGTGAAGATTCCCATCACCTGCAAGATGCGGCTCGGCTGGGATGACGATAATCTCACCGCGCCCGATCTGGCCGTGGCGCTGGAAGAAGTCGGCGTGGCGGCGATCATGGTACATGGCCGCACGCGGCAGCAGGGCTTTGACGGCTCCGTGAATTTGGCCGGCATTCGGCGCGTCGTGGAGGCGGTGCACACGATTCCTGTCATCGGCAACGGCGACATCACGACCCCGGAAGCAGCGAAGATGATGATCGATTCGACCGGCTGCGCGGGCGTGAGCATCGGGCGTGGTGCGTTCTACAACCCGTGGATTTTTGCGCATACGATGCATTATCTGGAGACGGGCGAGTTGCTGCCCGAGCCGGCCTTCGATGAGCGCGTGCGCGTGATGAACCGGCATTTTGATTTGATGGTCGAGGTCTTCGGCGAAGCGCTTGGCTGCACGATGTTTCGCAAGATCGGGCCGTGGTATGCGAAACGGTTTGGACCCGCGTCGGTTTTTAACAAGGGCATTGTCCGCGTTTCCACGCGCGCCGACTACGAGGCGTTGCTGGCGCAGTACATCGCGTGGCGGCAGCAGTTCCTGAATGAGAATGGGCAGTTGCAGAAGAAATATTCGCCTGCCCCGCACGCGTTGAATTTCCGCGATGAGGAAAATGAGGACGTGCCCGCGGTCGCGCGGCGCGTGGCGATTCCGGTTCCGTCGGGGCCGAATGAGTTGTGGTAGTCAGCCGATGGCCCGCACAAAAAGGTAGCCGGCGCAGGCCCTTGCGCCGGAGCGTCCCGTCTGCGGGACGCCTT
>CAZZWT010000193.1:0-6373 GCA_964657775.1 uncultured Candidatus Methylacidiphilales bacterium
TTCCTTGATCGCAACAATGTTCGCGTGCTTGAGTGCGAGTGACGCCATGGTATCGACGCCGATCTCCGTGCCGGTGCGACCGGGCACGCTGTAGGTGATGATGGGCAGCCAGGTGGTATCGGCGATCGCGGAGTAGTGCGCGAAGATGCCGGCCTGTGTCGGCTTGTTGTAATAGGGGCTGACGACGAGAAAGCCGTCCGCGCCGAGCGCCTTGGCTTTCTGCGTGAGGTAGATCGCCTCCGCCGTGCTGTTGGAGCCGGTGCCGGCGTAGACCTTCGTCCGGCGATTGACGACCTTGATGGTGAGCTCGATGACGTGGAGGTGTTCCTCCATGGTGAGTGTGGCCGACTCGCCCGTGGTGCCGACCGGCACGACGCCATCGATGCCCGCGGCGATTTGTTCCTCGAGTAACTGCGCGAAAGCGGCGTCATCAACGACGCCGTCGCGGAAAGGGGTGACGAGTGCGGTAAAAGTGCCCACAAGCGGGGCGGCAGGAGTAGAGGACATGAGAGAACGTCGAACCTAGCGGAGGTCGCGCCCATTGGCAACTGGCGTTGCGTCTTCCTCATCCGGAGGGTCAGTCTTTGGCCCGACCCCGCTTGGAGATCTCGTTTAACCCCGGACAAACGTCAAAAAGACCATCTTCACGAGGAGAAAAACAACCGCCAGGACGATGAACCCCAGTGCAAATAACTGGCTGAGAAAATACGTCGATGACCTGCCGCGCACGAGCCAAGTCGCATAAGAGAGGCCGGCGAAAAGACGCCCATGAATAAACTGAGCCCCATTTGACCGACGTCGAGGGCGATCCTCAGGTTGGTGATATAGGCCGTTTCCACACCCAATTAGACCGCACCCACGGCGAACCCTCACGACGACTTGAAGGCAAAGGCGAAGAACGCCGCGCCGGCCAGGAAAAGGAAGCTGACCGCGTAGTTCCACTTCAAGTTTTCATCCAGAACAAACTTCGCGAAGACGACAAAGACGACCAGCGTGATGATCTCCTGCAGAATCTTGAGTTGGTAACCATCCAGCACCTTGGAGCCAATGCGGTTCGCCGGCACCTGAAAGCAGTACTCGAAAAAAGCGATGCCCCAGGCAATCAGGACGACCAGCCACAGCGCGCGATTGTGGAGGTATTTGAGATGGCCATACCACGCGCAAGTCATGAAGGCGTTCGACAAAGTCAGCAAAAGGATGGTCTGGAGGAGGGTGGGCATGAAATACACTACAGAAAATTTATCGTTGTAAAGTCGTTACGATGTAGTGTGTTGCGCAAAAATATTAAATGATGTGGACGGAAAGGGCATTGACAGAAGCCGTTGTTTAATTAAGTCTATCGGAAGTATAGACAATATGAAAAATATCCTCACCACCTCCCTTGTTATCCTGATCGGTCTGGGCGCCACGCTCGCCCCGGCCAAGGACATCGCTCTGCTCAACGTCTCTTACGACCCGACCCGGGAACTCTATGAAGACTACAACCAGGTCTTCGCCAAGTACTGGAAAGATAAGACCGGCGACACGGTCACTGTCAGCCAGTCGCATGGCGGCTCCGGCAAGCAGGCCCGTGCGGTCATCGATGGCCTCCAGGCCGACGTCGTGACGCTCGGCATTGCTTCCGACATCGACGCGATCGTCGACAAGGCGCACATCATCGGGCCGAAGTGGGCCGAACGTTACCCGAACGGCAGCGTGCCCTATACATCGACCGTGCTTTTCCTGGTGCGCAAGGGCAACCCGAAAGGCATCAAGGATTGGGCCGACCTCGTGAAGCCTGGGGTGGAAGTCGTGACACCGAACCCGAAGACCTCCAGCGGCGGACGTTGGAATTTCCTCGCGGCTTACGGCTATGAGTTGAAAACGAACGGGGGCGACAAGGCCAAGGCGACCGATTTCGTGAAGTCGCTTTATGGAAACGTGAAGGTGCTCGACACCGGCGCGCGTGGCTCGACCATCACCTTCGTGCAGCGTGGGCAGGGCGACGTGTTGATCGCGTGGGAAAATGAGGCGCTGCTGACCGTCAACAAGTTGAACCCGGGTCAATTCGAAATCGTCTACCCAAGCCAGACTATTCTTGCCGAGCCGCCCGTGGCGCTGGTCGATCTATACGCCGACAAGCATGGCACGCATGACGTGGCCAAGGCTTACCTTGAGTATCTCTACTCGCCGGCGGGTCAGGACGTGATCGGCCGCAACTACTATCGCCCTCGTGATAAGGCCGCGCTGGCGAAGTACAGCCAGCAGTTCCCGGACATCAAGCTCTTCACCGCGGCGGAAACCTTTGGCCCCTGGAGCGGTGTTCAAAAGGAGTTCTTCAATGACGGCGGCGTATTCGACCAAATCTACAAAGTGCCTGCGACCGAAGCAGTCAAATAATTCACACGTCGCTTCGCAACAAACGGAAAAAGCCCGGCAACTTGTTGCCGGGCTTTTTATTGAGTCGGAAGGTCGGCGTCCGAATTAAAGGTTCTTCTCGACTATCCGCAATGCGTCGGAGATCTCCTCCGCGGTCACATTCAGCGGCGGCAAAAATCGCACGGTCTTGTTCGCGGCAGGAATGAGGATCAGCCCCGCTTCCGTCAGCCGCGCGACCACCGGCCCCGGTTCCTCGGATTCCATGACCAGCCCGACGAGCCCGCCATAGCCCCGTACTTCCTTGATGCCCCGCGTGCCGACGAGCTTGCGCAGCCCTTCGATAAGCTGTTCGCCCCGAGCCCGAATATTATTTACCAGCTTCTCCCGCTCGATGACCTCGAGCACGGTGAGCCCCACACTGCATGCTAGCGGCGATCCTCCATAGGTCGTGCCGTGGCTGCCGGGCGTGAACACGTTCTGGTAGGGCTGCGCGATCCACACCGCGCCCATCGGAAAGCCATTGCCGATCGACTTCGCCATCGCGATCGCATCGGGCAGGAAATCTTCCCCGCCCGCCACGCCTTCCAAAATCCGCTCGTAGCTCTGCCACCGGCCGGTCCGAAAATAACCGCACTGCACGCCGTCCATCAGGAGCAGCAGGTTGTGCTTCTTTGTCAGCGCGCGCAAGCCGAGCAGGTATTCCGGCGTCGCGACATTCACGCCGCCTTCGCCTTGGATGCCTTCAATTTGCACCGCGACCGTCTTCGGCGTGATGGCCGCTTCAATCGCGGCGAGGTCGTTGTAGGGCACATGGACAAATCCGGGCAGTAGCGGCTCGAAGCCATGCTTGATCTTTTCCTGTCCCGTGGCGGTGAGCGTCGCCATGGTCCGGCCGTGGAACGAATTCAACGTGGTGATGATCTCATACCGGCCCGTCTCGCTCCCGAATTTTCGTGCGAGTTTAATGAGTCCTTCATTCGCCTCCGCGCCGCTATTGCAGAAAAAAACTTTGCCGGGCCCGGTCAACTCCACCAGCTTCTGCGCGAGCCGGCCCTGCCACTCGTTATAATAGAGATTGGAGCTGTGGATCAGCACATCAGCCTGCCGCGCGAGCGTCTCGCGGATTGCTGGATGCGCGTGGCCCAGGCTGTTCACCGCCACGCCGCCGCCGAGGTCGAGATACTTCCGCCCCTGATCATCCCACGCATACCGCCCTTTGCCCTTGGTGATGGTGAGGCCCCGGTTGGCCAGCGGCACGACGTATTGATCGTAGAGCGCCTGGACTTCCGTGCGCACCGGGACCTCCGCGGTGGCGGTCGGGACGGTGGACGGTTTGACGGGGAGGGGAGCTTCGACAGGCATGGTGAAATTATTGGGCACGTTGGCCGGTGGGTCAATAAATGAAGAAGCCGCCGCTGCATCCAGCGACGGCTTCCGGTTTTCTCGATCGGAGATTTTTCGGGCCTGCTTAATAAGCCCAGTGGCCGGGATAGTAGTAGCCGTGATGATAACGCGCGGGCACCCAATACCCGCCGCGGCGCGGAGGATAAGTGTAGTAGCCACCAACCCAGACCCAGCGCCCGTTGATCCATTCGTTGTGTCCGGGAATCCAAACCGCGCCCGGATACGGACGGCCCCACGGCTTATAGACGCCCGGCGGAGGTGGCGGAGGCGGCGTGCCGATTTGCACGCGCACGGTCTGCGCGGAGGCGGAAGTGGAACCAGCGAACGACGCTACGGCCGCGAAAACCGCAAAGGCCATCACGCGAAGAAGTGTGATTTTCATATAATTCTTTGACGCCCGCACCGGGCGCAAAGCTTCAAAGATTTTGCGGGTCGGGATTACAGATGTGAAACGACGAAAAACTTACGAATAAAAAGGTAGCCGGCGCAGGCCCTGCGCCGGAAGCGTCCTGCGGCAGGACGCCTGCGTACCCGATTGCAAAAATAATGATGCGTATTAGCGCGAGAATTCAGTCGGTCGCGCGTGCTCGCGCAACCGTTCCGGCGCAAGGCCTGCGCCTGCTACCATTTAACGCCCGCGCTTTATAGGTAGGCCGCAGCCTGAAACTGCGGATACTTCGCCTTCAACTTCGCACGCCAATCGGCCGCCGATTTCGCATCACCCGCTTTTTCAAACGCATCCGCCGCGCGCGACATCGCTTGCGGTGTGATCTGCGGGTCGTCAAAGAGAACCGCCAGCGTGGCGAACATGCGAGCGGCTTCCGGATACGTCTTTGTCGCGAACGAAGCCTCGCCCACCAGCATGCGTGCTGCTGCGCTGCGGGGCCCTTCCGGCTCCTGAAGCAGCGCCTGATTGCCGAGCGCGGTGGCGTCTGGAAAATTCTGCGCGCCCAGTTGCGCTCGGCCCAGCGCGAGCAGCACCACGGTCGCGTCCTTCGCATCGGGCTTGAGGGTGCGGTACTGCTCGTAGCTGGCCACCGCGGCAGGCCATTCCTGCCGATGCGCCTGAACCTCGCCGAGCTGCCACCACGCGCCCGCCAGCAAATTGCCGGGATCGGCGTGCTTCGTCACGCGCGCGTACCACGTCTCCGCCTCGTCCCACTTGCCGGCTTGCCGCGCCGATTCACCGAGCCAGTAGAAAAGTGCAGCAGGCATCCGCGCGGCGATGACCGCCTGCGGATCGGTCGGCAGGGGAATCGCCTCATACTCTTTCAAGTAAGAAACCGTCTTGTCGTAATTTTTCATCCCATAGGCGGCGAGGACGAGGCGCTGCGTTGCGGGTTGCTGCCACGTCGCGGCATCCCATTTTCGAGCATTTACAAGCAGCGGCTCCGCGCCCGCATAATCGGATTTCTGGAAGAGCGAATCGCCAACGGAAAAAGCCGCCAGGGCGCGCAACGGGCTGGCCGGATATTTATCCAGTAGCGCGCGGAACGTCTCGACCATCGCCGCTTCCTGCGCCGGTCCGCCCTTGGCATAAATCAGGCCAAGCGATTCGAGTGCCGTCTCCTGCTCGGGAGCGCCATCCGGTGCCTGGGACAGAAGCGTTTTCCAGGCATCCGTCGCGGCCAAAAGCTGGTTGGCATTTTGCAGACAGATCGCGATACGGGCCTGGACTTGCACCGCTTGGTGCGCTGAAATTCTGCCGTTGTCATCGAGATAAGCCTGGTACGTCGTTGCGGCTTTATCCCACGTATGCAGTTGATCGTAGGTGCGGGCCAACTCGAGCAGGATGTCCCGGTGCGGCCAATCGGCGTCGCCTTTCACCTCGGCGAGATTTTCCCAGAGCGGCAGCGCGTCGGCGTACTTCTTCTCGCGTGAAAGTTCCTGTGCCTGGAGCAGCCGCACGCGCGCGCGATAGGGCGTCTTCGGCCACGCGTTGAGGTAGGCCTCGGCCTCGACCGGCGTCTTCTCGCGATTGATTTGGCTGAGCGCGAGGAAGCGTTCATACGCCGCCGTCACCGCCGAATCCTGCGCGCTGAAATCCTTCAGGTAGACGTCGAAGCACGAAACCGCTTGGTCCCAATTCTTGAGGGAGAATTCAACATGCCCCTGATCATAGGTAATTTCCGCGCGGGCCGTGTCGAGCAAGTCTGGCGAGGCAGGCCGCGGGGCAATACAGGCATTTTCATGGATCGATAACCATTCCCGATAACGCCTTTGTTGGAAGAGAATGCGAAGCAGCCCGGTATTGGCCACCTTGCGTGCCTCGCTGCCGGTGGTTGCGACCTTAAGCGCCGCCTGGAATAGTTTCTCCGCGACATCGAGCTGCTTCGCTTGCAACGCCGACCAGCCGCCGCGCGCCGCGGCTGTCGCCTGCGCGGCAGGATCGACAGAAGCTGCCAGCGCCTTCTGCCAAAGCGGCACGGCATCCGCATATTTGTTCTGCGAATCATCCAATTCCGCCAGCGTCTGCGCCGCGCTGCTGGCGAATTTTCCCGGCGGCTGCGCATCGACGAGGCCCTGCAAGATTGTGCGGCCCTCGGCTTCCTTCTGCGTGGCGAGGAACGATTTCCCGAGGAGATATTTAGCGATCTCCTGGTTGTCGCCC
>CAZZWT010000194.1:0-6355 GCA_964657775.1 uncultured Candidatus Methylacidiphilales bacterium
TCCCGCAATTCCCAGGCGTGCAGAAGCGTTGCGACCCAGCTCCCGGGCTGGAACCAGTATTTCCACAAGCCGGTCGTAGTTTTCAACTGCGGGTTGATCTGGACGTACCATTGATCATCCCAGATGAGCCCGCCCTCCAGCGCGGGCCCATAAATCCAAAGCGTGACCACCGCAATGAGCGCCGCCCGGGGCAGCCACGCAGGCCAGGTGGAAATTGCCCGCGCGAGGGAAGGCGCAGACGGAAGGGAGGCCTGCGGGATTTCCTTCCTGGAATTTCGCTCGGCCACGCGGCCATTAAATCGGCTGCGGCAGGAATAGCCAATGACTATATTGATCGGGCACGTCAGCGCGTCACGTCAACTGCTTCTTCAGCCACCGGACGCTTTCCGCGGTGACCCGCTTGCGGTGGTCCCAATTGGTGAAGACGTGGTCGGCGTTGGGGATGGCGCCCGCGGCGGTCTTAGAACCTGCAATTCTGCAGCCCATTCTTATCCAGATAATGCTGGTGATAATCCTCCGCCTTCCAGAAGTCCGTCGCGGCGACAACCTGCGTCACGATGGGGTGGCTGAACTTGTGCGAGGCGGTCAGTTTCGCGATCGATTCGGTCGCGGTTGCCTTCTGCTCGGACGTGTAGTAAAAGACCACGGAGCGGTACTGCGTCCCGACGTCGGGGCCCTGCCGGTTCGGCGTGGTTGGATCGTGGTGCGTCCAGAAAACGTCGAGCAACTGGTTGTAGGTCACCTTCGCCGGATCGTATTCGATCAGCACCGTCTCCGCATGGCCGGTCGTGTCGGTGCAGACGTCCTCGTAGCTGGGATGTTGCGTGTTGCCGCCCATGTAGCCGACCGTCGTGTCGATCACGCCAGGGACCTTTTCAAAATCTTCCTGCGAGCCCCAGAAGCAGCCCGCGGCGAAAGCGGCCTTGGCGGTCTTTACCTCATCGCGCTTCTCGGGAACCTCCTTGCCTTTGTCGACGAAACTCAGTGAGCCGGAGTCGATACAATAGCGCAGGTTGGTCGGCGGCGGGCCGTCATCGAAGACGTGGCCGAGGTGCGCATCGCAGCGCGCGCACTCAAGTTCCGTGCGCTCCATGCCGAGCGTGGTGTCGGAGTGGGTCGTGATGTTCGACGCGGCCACCGGCTGGAAAAAGCTGGGCCAGCCCGTGCCGGAATCGAACTTCGCGTCGGAGGCAAAGAGCGGCAGGTTGCAGCAGATGCAGTGGTAGATGCCCTCCTTGTGGTTGTCGTAGAAACCGCGGCAAAACGCGGGCTCGGTGTCCTTGTTGCGCGTGATGTTGTACTGCTCGGTCGTGAGTTGCTTCTTCCATTCCGCCTCGGTTTTCACGACCTTGGGCATTTCGATCGGCGCGGTCAGCTTGCCATCCGGGCCGATGATGCAGACCTTGCACAGGGTGGGATGGGCGCTGTCGTAGGGCGTGGTGGGCACCGTGGCGCCGGGCAGCAAGCGCATGTAATCGGCCAAAAGGTAGCCGGAACCGGCCAGGAGAGCCGTATTGCCAAGACCGCGGAGAAACGTTCGTCTGTTCATGGGGGGTTTTCGGGTAAGGCTGTGATCGAGATAGCCTCTTTAAGGTCAGACGCCAAAGTCGGGTTTTTATTCCTTGCAAGTGTGTAACGGATCCGAGGTCGGCGGTGATTCTGACTATCGGGCCTCGCGCGCTTTTAGCTCATCAAACATCATACGCGCGTGCCGGTCGTTTGGATTCACGAGCAGGACTTGTCCGTACTCGCTCATCGCTGCCGAAGTGTTGCCTTTACGCAGGAGCAAGTCGGCGAGGTTTGCGTGGGCGATGGCGAAGTGAGGATTGAAACCGAGGGCGAGATGGTAATTGTTGATGGCCTCGTCGGTGCGCCCGGTCTGGTCGAGCGCGAAGGCGAGGTTGCTATGGGCCTCGGGCATGGCGGGGTTGAGAGCGAGCGCAATGTCGTACTCGGCAATCGCCTCGACCGGGCGGTCCGTTTCGAGCAGTACATTGCCGAGATTATTATGCGCGAGGTACGAACCGGGATTGTGCGCGATCGTGTAGGACCAGAGCGCCTCGGGACCGTCGAAGGTCTCGGCGTACTCATGACTACCCAGAGCGAGGAGCGCGAGGACGATGGCGGACGTCACGGACCATGCGGCGCGGATCGGCGCGGAGACTTTGTTCGCGATGTCCTCGAACGCGGCGACGGCGAGGCCGATCAGCCCGATGATGGGCAGGTAGAGAAAGTGGTCCATCACCCAGGTAAATTCCATGTAGGTGACTGAGGTGAGACCGATGAACGGCGCGAGATTGAGGAAGAAAAAGCCGACGCCGAGCAGCGCGTGGCGGCCCCACGTCGCGCGGTTGCTCCAGCACCACGCGGCGGCCGCGAGCAACGGCACGATGCAAAGAAATGCGCCGGCGTTGATCGTCCACTTCGGGTAGATGAAGAGCAGGTTGACGGGCCAGACGCATTTCGTGAAGTAGAACGCGACCGTGCCGCAGGCGAGCTCGAGGTGGGTCAGCCAATCCCCGATGGGAGGATTCGCGGTGCCCTGCAGATGCGCCTCGCGATACCAATCGCCCACGAGAACGGTGGTGAGCCCGAGCACGAGCGAGATGGCGAAGAAGGGCGCGGTGGCCTTGAGATCGGTCCAGCCGATGCGGCCGCGCTTCCACCACGCGTAGAGCAGGAGCACGAAGGGGAAAAGCGCCATGGAGATTTTGCACAACATGGCGAGGAGGAAGAGCCCGAGCGCAGCAGCGTAATCGTGGGGCCGGCGGCGCGCGTCGAAGTCAATCCACGCGCACATGGCGAGCAGGAACGGCGGCAGCGAGAGCGTGTTCTTTAACTCGGAGATCCATGCGACCGACTCGACGACGACCGGATGCACGGCGAAAAGAAAGCCGCCCAGCCACGCCAGCCGCAGCCCGAATTTCCCCAGCAGGCGCCAGACCAAGAGCGCACTGATGAGGTGCAGCACGAGGTTGGTGAAGTGGTAGCCCAGCGTCTGCCCATGCCAGAAATGCCACTGGACGGCCTGCACCGTTTCCTCGACCGGGTAGTACTCGATGAAGCTGCCGGGCGCGAACCAGATTTTCCAGAGGCGGGCGGGATCGCCCAGTAGCGCGTTTTGCGTCATGTACATGTCGTCGTCCATCAGCCAGTCGCCGCGCAGGGCGGGAGCGAAAACCCAGCAGCCGGCGGCCAAGATCAGCAGCGCGCGCAGCAGGACGAGCTTGGAATGAGGAATCGCCATGTGGGTTGAGATGCCTTATATAACCGTGCGAGATGACGAGGTCGATGCCCATGCTGTTGTTTTTGGCCGCTCTGATGCTGGCCGGCGCACTTCATGCGAGTCCGCGGGCCGGAGCTGCGCCGGAGCGGATCGTGGTGCCGCTTTCACCGGTGATTATTGCCGAGCGGCCCGACGTCGTGCAGGCCAACGGCGTCGATGCGGCGCAGGTGAAGCAGATGCTGAATCGCTCGCTGATGACCTTCACCAGCGCGCCCGACATCGCCACAGCGTGGCAGCGGCTCAGCATCACGCCGCAGGATGTCGTGGGCATCAAGATCACCACCGGCGGCGGACCGGCGCTGTGCACCCACCCGGCCATCGTGCGCACGATCATCGACGGCTTGGTCGCGGCGGGCGTGCCGAAGACACAGATCATCATCTGGGACAAATTTCAGGACAAGATGAAGCCCGCCGGTTTCCCACCTCACGCCGCGACGGATGGACAGCCTGCGGTCAGCTCGGTCGTGCCGGGCAATTTCGACCCGGAGAATTATTATCACAACGGGCTCGCGGGCAGTCTGATTTGGGGTGACTTCCAATTCAATGCGTCGCTCGCGCCCAACTTTGATGACGACCTGGCGGACCGCTCTTACTACACCAAGTTCCTGACGCAGGTCTGCACCAAGATCATCAACGTGCCGGTGCTCAATTACAACGAGGCGTATGGCATCGACGGCTGCATCGCGAGCCTGGCGCTGGGCAGCGTGGATAACAACCGGCGGTTCGTGGGACCGCCGACCTATGGCGATCCGTCGATCGACGAGATCTTCAACCAGAGCTTCATCCGGCGCAAGGTGGTGATCCATATCCTCGACGCGCTGGTGGCGCAATGCGCGGGCGGGCCGTCCTACAATCCACTCTATTGCCAGGGGCTCGGCTCGATCTACGTGGGGCGCGATCCGGTCGCGATCGACTCGCTCGCCCTGCCGCGGCTCGAGCGGATGCGGTGGTTCCTGCGCATGCCGTCGGTGGGCAATACGTCGACCTACTTGACCAGCGCGTCGGTGCTCGGGCTGGGGACGACGGACCGGCGGAAGATCCAGTTCTTGCGGGTGCCGTAGGGGGCAGGTCCGTTTTCTGGATTTGCTAAATTTCCAATCTTTTTAGCAAATGGAGATAACGTAGACGAAAAGTGGAAGTTTAAGCGTTCATTTCCCCGGGGCGGTCTTGCGGTCGAGAAGAGCCGTGAGATGCGCCTCATCGAAGACCGGCGCGGAGCACGATTGGTTGGCGCAGGTGTAGGCGGCGGTTTGAGGCAGGTCGGGATAGATGGAATCTTTCTGGTGCGGGTCGATCCACTCGACTTGCTCGTAGAGGATCGGATAAGCGAGGGCGGCGGCGAAGAGTTTTTGCGCGGTCGCGTCGTCGCGCTTGCCCACGATGGCGATGTGAAGCGGATCGGTCGTGAGTTCCTGCTCGGCGAGGAGAAGGCCGCCGACGGAGGAGAGGCGCGACTGCGCGATCGCGGGCACGCTGGCGAAATTTAGCGCGGTCTGCGCGAGCACGTGATCGGCCTTATTGCCCGTGTCATGGGCGAGCAGGTTGGCGAAGCGCGCGAGCGACACGTTCTCATCGAAATCGGGCTGGTTCATGTAGTGAGTCGCATCGGTCGCGTTCTCCGCGGTGGCAAAGCCGGTCACGCCCCGGCCCGGATCGGAGAAAGCAAAATGAGCGCGGATGAAGGCGGCCGCGTTTTCCGCTTGGTCGAGCCACGCGCGGTCGCCGGTGATTCCATAAAGGCCGAGCAACCCGCGGCCCATCGCCAGCGTATCGCCGAGCGCCTGAGGACCGGTGCTTTTCTCATCATGGCGGAACCCACCGTTCCCGATAGCGCGATTCGCAACGATCCACTTCGCCGCGCGCACGGCCTCATCGCGATAGCGCGGGTCGCCGGTCACCGCATAAAGCTCCGTCAGCGCCTCGATGAACCAGCCGTTTTTGCGCGCGTAGATGTGCCGGTCCACGCGCGGGATGCCGAGCTTGCGGCGTCCGGCATCGTCGAGCTTGAAGTACTCGCCGCTGTGCTCGCCGTCGATGAGGTCGGCGTCCTGGCTCACATAGACGACGCCGTCGGGACTGGTCAGAAACGTGCGCACGTAAGCGTGGATGCCCTGCGCCGTCTTGAGGTAAACAGGATCCTTGAACTGCGCGTAGGCGGCGGCGTAGATGCGCATGTTCTCCGCCTGGAACTGCATGATTTTCTCGAAGTGCGGGTGGTCCCAATCGCCCTCGGCGGAGTATTGATCCACGCCGCCCCAGACCGGGTCGATGAGCTTCAATTGCGCGTCGAGGGTCTGCCGCGCCATCTTCTCGGCCTCCGCATCGCCGGCCCGCGCGCGCACGAGGCAGTAGGCGACGTTGTCCCAATTCAGGAATTTTTGCACCGTGCCCCAACCGCCGAGCTTGGAATCGTAACCGTCCAGCAATTGCCGCCGCACGTTGCCCAAATCGATCACCGCGCCGGAATCGCCGCGCGCGATCACGGGCGCATTCATCACCGACGGTCCCGGCGTCGGATCGTCGATGATGGCCTGCAACATCGAGGCCATTTGCTCCGGCGGAAGGTAGCCCTGCCGCTTGACGATCTCCCCGCCGTCGCCGTTGTAGACCACCGTCGCGGGCCAGCCGTAATCCTGGTAGCGCTGCGCGAGATCGGGCCGTGCATCCTGGTCGACGCTGACCGCGAGGTAGTGCGCCCGAATCAGCGCGATGACTTTCGGGTCGGCATAGGTGGTCGTGTCCATGACATGGCACCAATGGCACCAGACGGCGTGGAGATCGAGCAGGACAAACTTGTGTTCGCGTTTCGCCTGGGCAAAGACGTCATCGCTCCACGGCTGCCACGCGATCGCCTCGGCCGCGCGGGCCGGCGCGAAGGCCAGCAGCATCGCGATCAGGAGAAGAAGGCATCTCATAGTCAGCGATTGTCTCACGGAATGAATACGGATCAAGCCAACCGGCGGACGCGAACACGCAAGGCAAACCGGAGATTTGCCACAATCCTGTCCGGCCCGGAGGGACTACTCGATAATAGTCCGGCACTTGAGTGCCGGGCTATTATCGACGGTC